>JAGVZJ010000032.1 GCA_018302725.1 Candidatus Woesearchaeota archaeon
AGTGTCATTTGTCCCTAAAAGTGAAAATGAAGCTCCATTCGCAATAACCAAAGATGCTCTATGCATAACATATTCATGAGAAACATCGCTATAGGAAAAGCAAACTTCATCTATTTTATATTTCTTAATTAATTTCGGCAAATCCTCTTCAGGATAAATAGGAATTCCTTTTTTATACAATCTTCCAGCCATAGATTTAGGAAAAACTCTCTTTTCTATTCCAGGAATTTGGTCTGCAGTAAATCCTATTACGTTATAAGCTGGGTTGTCCTTAAAGTATATAAGGAAATTATGAAACTCGCGGAACTAAGTTCTATCGCGGCCCCCAGCTCCAAGGATTATTAAATTTCTTTTATTTTTTTTCACAAACTATTTCACCTCTTTTATTAAACTTAATAAAGCCCTACCCTCTTCAGTTAAAGAGTAGCATTTACATGAATGGAATCTATTATTTATATGTTTGTATTCTGACTTGACTAAACCTAAACTAACATCCCTATTCATAGCGTCTCTTACAGACCAGTGGGAATTACCAGAAAGTTCTGCTATCTTAAGCACATCCAATGGTTGAACTTCAATCTTATCCCAGTATTTTACTCTAGAGCGAGTATATTGCTTATTTCTATAGCCCCGAATGAGTTTACTCCATTGTCTATCTAAATCAATAAAAATATTATCTAATATAATTTTAGTAATAATATTAACATTACAATAACTGAGCTCATAACATTCTTTTGTCATTCTAATATTGGGGTTTTTTCCATAAAGTAAAGTGCAAATAGTGACAAGATAATCTAGATATTCTCTCTTTTTAATAGTTATAACAAAACTATGAATTTGTTTATTTCTCAAAACTACACACCCATCTCCAACAGAATATCCTTGCAAAAAAGAACGACTTAGAGATTTATCCAATAATATCTTTTGCATACATTGATAAAAATAATCATTGACAAACAAGGACAATGCTCTACTATTAATGCGAAAATCCAAAGTTTCTTTTGTGGCCAGCTTAGAATAAGACAAATCAACTCTTATTCCCGGGTAGTGTTCATTGAACCTTTTTATAGAAGTTTCATCTAAGTTGTTAGTATGAATATAACACCTCCAGTCTTTGTAACCTAATCCAATAAATGTAAAAATTCTTAATGCTTTATTGACTAAAGGAAGGTCGCTATTAGCAAACCCAATTAAATTCTTTGATTTTGTGCCCTCTGCAAAATAAAATCCAATTAACCAAGATATATCTTCATCTAGTCTTACATTTTTACTAGTTAGAGAAAGGTACTTTCTTTTCAAGGAACAATCAATTGGATACATGAAACTTGATTTATAAGCCTGACGCGTGAGGTTGTCCGATGGACTAGTGAATGGAATATATACTTTATAATATATATCAGATTTTTTAAGTTTTTGCTATTTTCCATAACAACTCAAACTGTTTTCTATAGCTGTCTGCCACATTTTCATTTTTTATCGAAATAACGGTTAAAGGCTCCCAGATAATAACGCAAGTATAGTCTCCAAAAGTAAACATTGGGGTTGGATTAAAATATTCCTTTGGTAAATACTTATACTTTATGTTTGGTTGCTTATAAACAAATTTAGCCCCTTCAAATGTTATCCTTCTCTCTTTGATTCCCGCTAGCTTTTCTTTTCTAAAATATTGTTTAATCTCAAATGGAAAAACTGCTTCAAACATTGATTCATCTATGCCTATACCCAGTAGTTCCTTCTTTTCCTTTAGAGCTAAATTTAAAATTGTTTTAAAGCCTTCTTTCCCTTTGTATACCTCAACATTAATCTCTTCTCTTTTAATTTGAGCAAGCTTAACTAAATCAGGAAGAATATCTCTAATGTTATCCTCTTTCTCCTTAATTAAATCCAATAGTTTATCAGGATGTGCAGCCTTATAATATCTAGTTCCATTTTTAATGACAAAGCTTGCCAATCCCTTATTCAGCAGCTTTTCAATAAAATCATAAATTGTGGTTCTGTGGAGTTTTGTTTCTTCTTTTATCTTGTTTACAGGAGAGCTTCCTAGTTTTAATAATACTAAATAAACTCTCGACTCTCCATCGCTCAAGCCTGCCTGTTGTAGAATTTCCTGATTAGTCATATGTTTCTAGAATGCTTTAGGTATTTAAACATTGCTGTCTTAAAAACGACAACTAGAACTTATATACTAGCACCACTATTAAGTAATTATTAAAGTGAGGTAAAGAAAATGAAAAATAGATTATCAGTGGGAAAAAAAGCAAGAAGACATGCAGGGATAGCTCTAGCAATAGGCTCTTCTTTATTGCACACAGGAAACAGTTCAGCGCAAATAGAGGATCAAAAGCAAAGTTCTCCTTATAATATACAAGTTGTTTTAGATGGAAACTCAAATTGCATATTAAGAGGTATCTCTATTAGCGATAAGCCTGTAATACAACCTCTTTTAACAGTAAACAGGGGTGCTATTACGGGTTCGGTTTTGGGGGTTATTGATCCAAATAATCGAAATGCAAACGAAGTTGATGTATCAATAGACTACACAAGACCATTAAGTGGAAGGATTAACTTGTCTGCAGGATATACTTACACAGATTTTCGGGATATCAAAGAAAAAACACAAGAAGCATATGCAGGGATATCATTGAATACTAAACTAAACCCTAATGTCTACCTATACCGAGATTCCGATCTTGTAAAAGGTACTTATGGTGAAACCTCAGTCTCAAGAAACTTTAGAAGGTTAGAAACAAGATTAGGTCTAGGATACAATCATAGATACTTTAGAGAAGGAACAGGGATTAGTCATATAAACGCATCAGTTAATCTGCCGCTGCAATTAAGCAGGAAAACAAGATTAACAGGCAAACTAAACTATGTTAAAGCACTAAACAGAGAATTCAAAGATAACACTACTTATGGAATTGGTGTAAAAAGAGATCTCTAAATCAATAGATCCTATTGTCTAGTAATCAAAGTTCCAGCTTTTCCATTTAAAGCTTTTTCAGCATGCTCAATATCTGTGATTATAACTCTTTTCCCGGTTTTTAGAAAATCTAAAGCTGCCTCTATTTTTGGTCCCATGCTTCCAGGAGGAAACTCCCCATTTTCTAAATAGTTTATTTTTGGTCCCATGCTTCCAGGAGGAAACTCCCCATTTTCTAAATAGTTTTTGGCCTCTTTAACACTTAGTTTTTTTAATTTGATTTCATTCTTTTTGCCGTAGTTTAAACAAACATTTTTAACACCTGTTAATATCAGCAAAGTATCAGCATTTATGCTTTTTCCCAAACAGGAAGAAGCCCAATCTTTGTCTATTACCCCCTCTACCCCAATAAGTCTCCCAGATTTATTTATGACAGGAATGCCCCCTCCCCCTCCGCAAATAACAACATTGTCTTTTCTAACTAAAAAGTCTATAGTCTTAAACTCTAAAATCTTAGTAGGTTTTGGTGAAGGAACAACTCTCCTATACCCCCTGTTAGAATCCTTTCTAATTTTATACTTTCTGCTTAATTTCTTATACTGTGAATGAGTATAGAATGGACCGATAAATTTAGTTGGATTTTTAAAAGCAGGATCATTTCTATTTACTAGTACCTGTGTTAAAATAACAATAATGTTTTTTCTTGTGTTCCTTAATTCATTGGTTAATTGCTCCTCTAAAGGATATCCAATTAACCCTTGGGATTGAGCACCGAGAATATCCAGAGGCATTGGCGGCACTTTATTTCTGGCTATTTCATTTTGAAGAAGCAAGTTGCCTATTTCATATCCATTTCCGTGTGTGATAACAACTCTGTATTTTTTCACAATAGGAGCAATCACTTTTGACATCTGCCTAATATTGTTTATTAAAGTGCTATAAGTCTCTTTTTCTCCTTTCTGGATTATTGCATTCCCGCCCAAGGCAAGAACTACGGTTTTCATTGATTCCACTTTCTTTTTAAAAGAGAGCATTTCTTTAAATAATTTATCCTACAAAAGAATATCAACTCAATTGTTTATTAAGGCTATCCAAGTCGGTACTTAAATTTGTCAAGTCATTGCTTAATTCCGAAACTGTTTGCTTCGCTTCTTTTTCTGATCGTACAGTTGACTTATCTTCTCCAATATTGCAGCCTATTACTCCAATTAATACAAAAAGCAATAACAGCAAGCATATCATTTTTTTCATCTTATTCACCTCTAATAAATTGGTTTATTTCTTTGACTACACTAGATGCTATAGGCTCTATCTCCCCGATATCTAATTTATTCGGATTTTGGCCAAAGGGTTTGGAATCTTCTTTCTCCACAGGCTCCATTTTTTCTTGTTGCTGCTGTTTTTCAGCAGGGCATGCATATGGCTTTAACTCACAGTAATTGTTTGGTGGGCAGGTTTCTTCATTTTTCTCACATACAATCCAGTCTTCACAGCCAGAAACTTTTATCTCGCAAGCATATTGCCCCTGATCTTTACATTGTTGGACAAGTTTATCTTTTGACCCAGGCTCATTACACCCAAGTTTACCAAATTCAATGCCCAATTTCTCATTTCTCTCCTTTTCTCCGAAACGCTCTGCTTGTTGGGATGACCCTATCTCCCCTGATCTCAATTTATCTTTCATTATATTACAGACAAGTTCTGGTGAGCATTCTACATCCTCCCTCAATAGAAGTTTAGGATCATCAAAGAATTGATACACTCCTGAAGGCAATAAGAATGTTATTCCCTCTGGAGCTTCTTCTGGTTTTGTATACATTACGCACCTGCCATCTTTAAGTCCCTGAAGTTTTACTATTACTCCTGGCTCTGGCCTGAACTCATAAGGAGATTCTTCTGAAAAGTCTGCACAATCCTGAAATGCTTCCGTTATATCCATTCCTCGTTCTTGACTTATTTCTCCCATTTGTGTTTTTTGTTCAAATCTCTGTGTTGCTGCTCTTTTTGATTTTCCACCCGTTAACAAGGTCACAGCAACATCTTTTATAATCGAATTAATCTGCTGCATATCCTCCAATGCTTTATACCTATCCTCTGCTTGCAAGTTATCTGCATTTTCAGCTAATCCGAGTCTTATTTCATCAAGTCTTGTTAATGCACCATCCAACTGAGAAAGTGCTATTGAAAATGTCTTGGCTTTTTCTTCATCTCCCCTTGATTCATAATATTTTTGGAGCGATTCTAGTTTTAAGGCAATCTCATTAAATGCCTGAATTACATTCTCCATCTCCAATGCAATTTTCAACAATTCAATCCCATCCAGTGGTTTTAATTCTTTATTAATTCTGATTTCCTGCGAGCTACCTACACACTGGATTCCCTGCTCATTTGTTATGAACTGCCCCCCTGATTCCTGGCAGGAGATTGCCCTATATTTTATTTTTTCATCTTCATTCTGAAATTGCTGACTACCTTTTTCCTTGCAATTAATTGCATAACAGCCAGACTTGTCCATAAAGTATTCTTCTTGACCACCTTTGTTTCTACATTCTTGCTCTACTTTTTTCTGCTCTTCGGGTGTTGGGCATTGAACTGGTTGGAAGAATCCTTGCTTACCCTCAAAAGAGCAGTCAAAAGAGCCATCTTCTCTCACAGAAAATCTCCCACCTGATTGGACACATGATTTTTCCTTATCAGCTTTTATATTTGAGAATTGCTGGTCTTGTTCACAAACTATCTGAACTGAATATTCATTCTCTACTTTTTTACATCCTTGAGGGACATTTATTTGACCTGTAGCAGTTCCTGCACCCATACATCTATAGTTGCGAATACATCCTTTTTCATCATAATTTGGTTGTGCTTTTTGATCTGAGCTACAAGGTATTGGCGGAGGGCTTGGACAGCCTCCACCTCCAGACTGAGGTTCTGATTCCCTTCGCTCCTGTTCAGGACAAGGAACACATTCCTCTCCTTTCATACATGCTTTTTCAGGAGGGCATTTTTGTTGAGGGGGTTGCTCTATTTTAGGTTGCTCTGTTGGAGGAGGGGTTGGAGAAGATATTTTAGGTTCTACAGGGGGCAATGGGGTCAATCCTGAATCAGTTGGAGGAGGACTAGTTGATTCTGTTGGAGGAGGAGTCGATGGTTGCTCTGCAGGTGGAGACTGAGGAGAACTAGTTTCCTGAGATAAAGCAACAGAAGGCATTAAAAATAACATTAGAACAAATAAAGCAAAAATCCTCTTATTCATAAAAACGCCTTTCTTTTTGATACTAAGGGGTAATATCTACTTTCTTATAAGCTTTACTAAAATTTTTCTGACAATATCGGGATTGGCAGTTTTATTAGACAATTGCATAACTTTTCCTACAACAAAATTAAGAGATTTCTCATTCCCATTTTTATAGTCTTCAACTGCCTGGGGACAATCTTTGACTGCTTGTTCACACCACTCTTCAATCTTAGAGTTGCTAGACTGCATAATCAAATTATTTTTTTCAATATACTCTTTTGGGGAAAAATTCTTTTCTTTGATTAATTTAATCATAACCTGTTTTGTGGTGTTATCAGTTATATTTTTACCTTCAAACAATTTCAATAAGTCAATCATATATTCTGGCTTTATATTTGCTTGGTCAAGAGTTTTCTTATGATAATTAAGTTGGTTGACTAAATCTCGTATTATCCATTTTGCAGCTATTTCTGGATCAACTTGTTTAGCAACTTTCTCAAATAATTCAGATAGTCTCTTATTATTTGACAGAACTTTAGCATCCTTATCACTTAGTTTATACTGGGAGGTAAACCTTGTTAATTTTTCTTTAGACAGCTCAGGAATGGAATCTTTAATTACTTTTAATAACTTGTCGCTCACTTCAATAACCGGCAAATCAGTCTCAGTAATATATCCATAATCATCCTCAGATTCTTTTGTTCTTTGCAGCACAGTAATTCTTCTTTCAGCATTCCATCCTCTAGTTTCGCTGTTCTTAGGAACCTCCCTGCTCTGTCTCTCTTCCTCATAAGTTAGAGCATCCTCTATATCTTTTAACCCATTCACATTCTTAATTTCCACTTTAGCTCCAGTAGTGGAAATATTTAGATCTGCTTTTAATCCAAAATCAGATTTTTTATCATACACATCCAGATAGCTTAGATCTGTAATTAATTCTCTTAAAAATTCCCTTGCCTCTTTAGCGGTTTTAAAATCCGGTTCTGTGACAATTTCAACCAAAGGAATCCCAGATCTGTTATAATCAACAAGACAGTAACTACCCTTGTGCACTAACGCACCAGGATCCTCTTCTAAGTGCACCCTCCTTATTCTTATCCCCCTAAACTTTCCATTTATTCCTATAGGTGATTCATATTGAGTTATCTGAAAGTTTTTTGGTAAGTCTGGATAAAAATAACCCTTTCTTGAAAAAAAAGTAACCCGGTTGATTTTACAGTCTAAAGCTAAAGCGATTTTCAAAGCTTTTTCAAAAGCTTCTTTATTTAATACAGGTTTTGATCCGGGAAATCCGCAGCATATTTCACATACATTTGAGTTAGGAGTCTCTACCTGTTTGGTAGAACAACTACAAAACACCTTTGAGAGTGTATTGAGCTGCAGATGTATTTCCAATCCAATTTTAGTCATATTACATATTCTCCAAAACTATAATCCCTTCCCAACTTGAAATAATCTTTTCTCATTTAAGTGATTTGCAGTAAACATTATTCCCACTGGGAGTTTATCATAAAATCCTGCATTCACAGACATATGCGGAATCCCAGCTAAATTAGGTCCTACAGTCATAACATCCATCATATAATGATCCCTTGGTTTTAGCTTGTTAACTTCAGAAAGTTTTGGTGCAACGATTGGCATTGTAGGTGAGACTAACAAATCATATTTCTTAAACAAGTCTTTATATTCCTCTATTACCAAAGTTCTAACTTTCATTGCTTTTAGGTAAAATGCGTCCCTGTACCCGGCCATCCTTGTGAATGTACCCAAAATAATTCTTCTCTTAACTTCCTTATTAAAATTCTTAGTCCTTACCTCAGAGAAAGATTCATTAAAAGGAAGATTAACCTTTCCTTCTTGACCATACCTCATCCCGCAGTATTTTGCTAGGTTAGTTGAGGCTTCTGCCATTGCAATGATATAATAAGATGGCAAGGCATATTTAGAAGTTTTTGGTAGTAAAACCTTTTCATACTCTACATTCATTTCATCCAGTTTTTTTAAGATTATATCCTTTATTTTTGGATCTACATCTAAGGTTTCTTTAATCAAACCAACTTTTTTAACCTCTTTTTCTTTTATTATATCTTGTTTCAACGAAGTTGAATCCTTAAAATCATATCCCTTAATAACATCCAAAACAAGTTCCAAATCTTCAACATATTTTGCTATAGGCCCTAGTTTATCTAATGAATTCGCATAGTCTATTAATCCATACCTTGAAACTAGCCCATAAGTAGGACTCACCCCTGAAACCCCGCAAAAAGCAACTGGATTTTTAGGAATGCCCATATCAGTATTAACATTGAATGAGCCAAATCCAAATGCATCTTGGTTGGTCTTCCCAATTATTACTGCACCCTCTCTTATCAGATTATTTACAAGGGTGGCATTAAACGGGGGTCTATATCCTTTTAGGATATTAGAGCTGCAAGTTGTCTCAACTCCTTTTACACATAAATCATCTTTTATAGAAATCGGTAATCCTGCTAATTTCCCTTTTGGGTTTTTATCGATTCTCTCAGCTAACTCCAATGCTAAATTCTCACTTATCGCATTAAAGAAACTGTAAGTTCCATTTATTTTTTTAATCTCATTCAAAATTCCTTTTGTAGTCTTCACTGCTGAAATCTCTCTAGATTTTACTTTTTCAACATATTCTTTAGCTTTCATATTGCCTTTGGCCCTTTAAAATATCTATCCTCTTTATTTTTGACATTCTGTAACATATCCTCCTCACACTTGTTTACCTTGTCCTCCCTAAAAATATTCTTAACCTCTACTGGTTGAAAAGAGGGTTTTATACCATCAGTCTTTAAATTGTTTAAGCCTGAAAATATCTCAAGAACTTCATTTAATTGAGGTAACAATTCATCTTCTTCTTTTTTAGATAATTTCAATCTTGCATTAGAAGCAACACTCTGAAGAATTTTTCTGTCAATTTTCATGAATAAAGGTACGCAGAAAGAATTTTTAAAGGTTTAGGCTATCCTATACAATCTTCTAATTTCTTCCATAATCTCATGAGTCACTTTTTTAGTAATGTTTCTATTCTCATCCTGTCCTTGATAGTTACTAAAATACATTAACTTCCCTATGTTTATCTTAACTTTTTGTAATTTTCTAAAAAATCTTTTATCTTTTGGCATAATTCCAAATGAATTATTTATAGCAATAGGTAAAACTGGGCATCCGGATTTCAGGGCAATTCTTGCTACTCCCGTATGCTCTCTTATGATTTTTTTCCCATCATCTATAGTCCCTTCTGGAAATATAGCTACTAACTTCCCTTTTTTTAAATACCTGACAGAATTATTAACCACCCAGCTGCTTCTTCCCCTAGGAGTACAAATTTGATCAAAATATTTCACAAAAAATCTTGATCTGGTTGGAGGTCTGAATAAACCATCATGAGCAAGAAAGTGAAGCCTTCTATGGGTCAATAGGGAGAGAAATAAAGGGTCAGTGTTATCCTCATGGTTGCTCACAACTATAAACACTCCTTTTTTAGGAAAATTTTCTTTTCCCTTTGTTCTGGGATTATATAACCCTCCAAGAACAATCTGGTTGAAAATCCAAAGAATGTAAAAAAATACTTCCTTGAAAGGATAGTTTAAGGCGTGAAAAATGTTTTTTAGGACCATTTTCTTATTGGTTCTTTTTTACTACATTTAATTTTATGTTTGCTTCCTTTAATTGTTTTTCGTCTACTTCTGCAGGGCTCCCATCCATAGGGCATTGTGCATTTTTATTTTTAGGAAATGCTATAACCTCTCTTATATCTTTCTGTCCCAATAACAAAGCTACCGTTCTATCAAATCCTAACCCCATCCCCCCATGGATAGGTCCGGCATAATCATAAGCATCAAGTAAAAAACCAAATTTCTTTCTGGCTTCTTGCTTGCTCATCCCTATCACCTTCATAACTCTTTCCTGCACATCAGGTCTGCTAATCCTTATTGAACCTGAGCCAATTTCTGTTCCATTTAAAACCAAATCAAATAAATTTCCTAAAACTTTGCCAGGTTCCGACTCTAAAAATTCAAGATGTTCTTCCTTAGGCATTGTAAACATATGGTGCTCCGGCTCCCATCTTTGTTCATCTTCATGATAAGAAAATAATGGAAAGTCTACAACCCAGCAGAATTTAAATTCATCTTTAATCAATCCTAGGTCTCCTCCTAACTTTAATCTAAGCTCTGCTAATACACT
>JAGVZJ010000040.1 GCA_018302725.1 Candidatus Woesearchaeota archaeon
ATGGAAATAATGACTATTGGCGGTTATAGTGAAGTAGGGAAGAATATGACCGCTGTAAAAGTAAAGGATGAAATTGTGATTTTTGATATGGGCCTGTATCTCCCTAGCATTCTTAGATTCCAAGAAGAAGGTGACCCTAGAGATTTAAGTAAAAAAGAGTTGATAAAGATTGGCGCAATTCCAGACGACACAGTAATAGAAAAGGAGAGCTCAAAAGTTAAAGCTATAATCCTAGGGCATGGGCATCTTGACCATATTGGAGCACTACCTTTTATGGTGTTAAATTATAGCTGTCCTGTAATTGGCACTCCCTACACAATAGGAATCCTAAAAACTTTGTTAAATGACAAAAAGATCAACATAGACCACAGGTTGAAGGAGCTTAATACAAACAGTCTAATCAAGATTTCAGATAAACTAAGTCTAGAGTTTGTAAATATCACACATTCCACTCTTCAAACATCAATAACAGTTCTTCATACCCCTGAAGGGAAGGTAGTTTATACGAATGATTTTAAGCTTGACAATCATCCAGTTGTTGGTAAAAAACCAAACTATGAAAAAATTAAAGAATTAGGAGATGGAAGCGTAAAAGTATTGATTCTAGACTCTTTAAACTCAATATTCCAGATGAAAACGCCCAGTGAAAAGGTTGCTAGAGAGATGTTAAAAGATGTCGTTCTAGGTGTAAACACAGAAAAGAAAGCAATTGTTGTCACAACTTTCTCAAGTCATATTGCTCGATTAAAAAGCATTATTGATTTTGGAACTCACTTAAACAGAAAGATAATCTTCCTTGGAAGAAGTTTGGAAAAATATGTCGGAACTGCTGAAAAGCTAAAATTGATAAACTTTAAAGAGAAGATAGAAATCATAGGGTTTAGAGAGAATGTAAAAAAAAGGCTCAAAAGGATAATGAAGGATAAAGGGAAATACCTTATTGTATGTACTGGAAATCAGGGAGAGCCAGATGCAGTACTGGCAAGAATGGCACGTAAGGATTTGCCCTGGAAGTTTGAATCAGGAGATATTGTAATATTCTCATGCAGAACTATTCCAACAGTAGAGACCATTGCTAACAGGGAAGAGCTTGAAAAAAATCTTAGAAAGTCAGGAGTCAGAGTGTTCAAAGACATACATGTTTCAGGTCATGCCTCCTTAGAGGACCACAGGGACATGATAGAGATGATAAAACCCCAACATATCATCCCAAGTCATGGAGACTTTGAGAAAGTAAGGGGGATTTTAGAATTAGGGAAAGAAATAAAATACAAAGAAGGTAAAAACATTCATTGCGCAGAAAACGGTGAAATAATCAAAGTTTAGATAATTTTATATATAATACCTTATTATTTCTAGCAAGGGGTGTTTCAATGTTTAACAAAAAAGCTCAGGCCGCAATGGAGTTCTTAATGACCTATGGTTGGGCTATCATGATCGTTCTTATCGGTATTGGAGCATTATTCTTCCTAGGTGTTTTCAATCCATCAACCCCTTCAGTATGTAATGTTGCCTCTCCTTTTATATGCCAGGATGTAAGGCTTACTGCTTCGCCTACAGTTGCTTCTGAAATTACTTTGGTAATAGCTGCTACTGGGATAGATTCAGCAACGATAAGTAACATCAAGGTGAATGGAGGGGATTGTGGAATAACAACCCCTGCTGGTGGAAACATAAACAGCGCAAAAAGTGCACCAGTATCAGTAAAGTGTACGCCTGCCTCCCTTTCTGAAGGAACCAAGGTCTCTGGAACATTTTTAATAACTTTTACAAAACAATTTGGAGTTTCACATAAAGTAGAGGGGTCTTTCTCAGGCGTAGTAGAAAAGGCTTAAGGTTTACTGAACTTAATTAGACATTCTTTATTTTCTTTTAATACTTCTCCATTTTCAGCAGAAATATTTAAGTTAACAACATTCAGATCCCCAAGCAATAAAGTAATGTTCCAAATCAGTCTTTTCTTGTTCTGTAGTATCACTATCTTCTTTTTTACTCCATTATACTTGCTATTAACATTGTCTAACACAACATTTATATCCTTCTTAACTTCTTCAATATTTATCCCAGATATCAATTCTTTATCCTCGCTAAACACATCGTCATTAGGCATGACTTCAATATCTTTGTCAACTTTAAAAGAAGTCATTTTCCCAGTATCCTTATTGTAAAAATCAAATTGCCAAAACTCTTCTTTATCCTCCAGCATAGTAAAACAGCCACTAAGAAAAGATTCTTTGTTTTCTCTCTTCCAGTTCTTAAAAACAATTGAGTGGTTTAATTTATTAAAGAAACCTAACATTTTCTGCTTTCTACATCCTTCACTAAATTGTCTATGAAAGCCTTTAAATCCACCCCAAACTTAACTTTTCCATTGCTCTCTCTAACAGCTAATGTTTTATTCTTAACTTCCTTATCTCCTATAGTAACAATTAATGCAGCTTTTTCAACCTCTGCATCTCTAACTTTCTTTCCAATTGATTCAGATCTGTCATCTAGCTCTACTCTAATCATTTTCTCCTTAAGCATCTTAACTACTTTATTTGCATACTCCCCATTAGAGTCATTGACTGTTACAATTTTAACCTGAACTGGAGCCAGCCATAATGGGAAGTTGCCGACATAATGCTCTATTAAGAAAGCCATAAACCTTTCATGAGTAGATAGCGGAGCTCTATGGATAACAAAGACTTCTTTGTTCATGCTTCCATCCTTATCCTAAATCAAGCTGTATAGTAGACATTGTCTCCTCTCTACCTGTAACCGCTTTGAACTGCACATCTACTTTAGGACCATAAAAAGCAGCTTCATCATCAGCTTCAACAAACTTAACCTTAAGCCTTTTCAAGACTTTTCTTATAGCTGCTTCTGTATATTCCCAGTTCTTTGGTTCACTAATATACTTCTTCCTATTCTTCGAATTCCATTTTGACAGCCTAAACCAGTAATCCTTCAATCCAAAAATCGCATAATATTCTTGGATCAATTGTATTACATTGGAAAATTCTTCTTCTATCTGATCTTTTCTGCAGTAAATGTGCGCATCATTCATACTCAGCATTCTTACTCTTAGCAATCCGGCTAATGTTCCAGACAACTCATTTCTGTAACAGGTTCCGTATTCTGCAATTTTCAATGGCAAATCTCTATAACTTCTTAAATCATTTTTATAGACCAAATGGTGATGCGGACAATTCATAGCTCTTAAATAATAAGTTCCATCATCCATCTTCATAGGAGGGTACATTGAGTCCTCATAATAGGGAAGATGTCCTGACTGTTCATACAGTTCTTTCTTCGCAAGGTGAGGGGTTGTTACTCTTAAGTATCCTGCTTCTCGCTCTTTCTCTTTAGCCAGTTCCTCTATTTCTTCCTTAATTATATTCCCATTGGGCAACCAGATTGGTAGCCCCTTTCCTACCAAATTTGAGATAGTAAATATCTTCATATCCTTCCCAATCTTAATGTGGTTTCTTCTTTCAATCTCTTCTAACAAGGTAAGATAACCATCCAATTCTTTCTCTGAATAAAATGCAGTTCCATATATTCTGGTGAGCATTTTGTTTTTAGAATCACCTTTCCAATATGCACCAGCTATTCTTAATAATTTAAAATGTTTAATCTCAGAAGTATTTTTCACATGAGGACCGTTGCACAAGTCTTCAAACATATCCCCTGTTTTATAAAATGAAATTTCTCCTTTGAGTTCGTCCAGCAGTTCAATTTTGTAAGGTTCATCTTTCAGCTTTTTCTTTGCTTCAAGTTTACTAACCTTCTCTTTCTTAAATGGAAGATTCTTTTTCACAATCCTCCTCATCTCATTCTCTATCTTTGACAAATCATCTTCTATAACTTTTAAGTTATCAAAATCATAGTAAAACCCTTCTTCAATAGAAGGTCCGATTGCAAGCTTAGCCTTAGGGTATAACCTCTTTATTGCGGCAGCTAGAATATGGGATGTAGAGTGTCTTAGTGATTCTAAAGATTTTTCCATTTTTTAAAAATTGTTTTAGGATTATATAAAATTAACGACAGTAAACTATATAAACTAATTCCTACTAAAAAATAGTATGAAAAGAGGGCATTACATAACTTTCTTGTTTTTAATTCTATTAATCCCCTCTGCCAATGCATTAGTAGAAATGGGGGATTTCACAAAAGAGAAGTATAATGTGGGGGATAAAGTAGACTTAGATGTAAAGGTTGAGTTAAACAAAGATTTTAAAGGGTTTTTCTACATAAAAATAGTTTGCCCTGCCACAACAATTCCTCTAATGACCAAAATCTTGGATTTAAAGACCAATCAGGAGGTATTTCTTGAAGAAACAGTCTCCATTCCAGATGCCCCAGGAAATTGCAACTTTTTAGCTGAATTAAAAGGTGAAGAATCAGATGAATCCAAACCGTTTACAATAACAAGGGATCTTATTGGCATATTTAAGGTAGATAAAAACGAAATACAGCTAGGGCAAATGGTTAGATTAACCGGTCAGATATTAAGGCTAAGCCAGACTAATGTGGATGGAAAAGCCACATTATCCATAAGAAATGGAGGGGAAATAATTGATGTAGAATCTGTTGACGTAGATAACGGAGTATTAACATATACATTCAATGCAGATAATGTTCCTCAGGGGCCTTATTCAATTGATACATATATTTTTGATATACTTGGAAACGAAATGTCTTTTGGAAATGTGACAAAATTTGATGTAACAGGAGAAATAAAACTTGATGTAGAATTAAATAAGGAAGAAATCCTCCCAGGAGAGGAACTAATAGTGTCTGGCAGTGCAAAATACAAACAGCTTTCCGGAGCCTCAGCAATACAATTAACAGTAAATGGAGAAAATGTGATACTTAATCAGGGAGGGGTATTTTCATATTCTTACATAATAAATGAAAAAGAAAAAAGCGGACAAAACACACTAACGGTAACTGCAAAAGACAATGCTGGAAATTTTGGTGAAAAAACATTTACTTACACAATCCTTCCTGTTCCAACAGAAATCTCTTTGTTTGTTCCTCAAGAAGAAGTTCTTCCAGGTGAAAACTTAGAAATAACCTCCTCCTTGTACGATCAGGCAGGAGACAAAATGGCAGGAGGAGTAAAAATAGAAGTATTTGACAAAGCTGGAAATCTCATAACAACAGGAAAAGGTAAGGTATCCCTAACCATAGGGCAGTTTGCACCTCCTGAGATAATGAAGGTTAAAGCAAGCTATGAAGCGCTCGTTTCAGAAGACGAATTTTCAGTGGGAGAAAAACTAGAATTTGAAGCAACAACAGATGGAACAGGGGTAATAATCAGAAACATAGGAAATGTAAAGTTCGAAGGAGAGGTAGAAATCCTAGCAGGAAGTGAGAGTTCATTTGAAAAATTAGTTTTAAGGGTAGACGAGACAAAGAAAATAAGCTTAGAGGATAGAGCAGGAACTTATGAGTTAACAGTTCTTGCAGCAGGCAATGAACTCAACCTTGGAGAAGTCACAATAACTGATGAAAGAAGCGTTTTTAGTAGATTAACAACCCCGCTAACAGGAAATGTGGCAGGAATAGATGGGAAGGGTACAGGAGTGCTCGGTTACATGTTAGTTGCAGTTGTTTTAATAGCCTTCATAGTTGGGTTTTATTTTGTTAAGGCCAGAGATGTAGAGAAATTTGAAGTGTCCAGGGAAAAAGAAAGAAGGGAGGCTAAGCTATTTAAGGCAAGAGTGTTAAGACAAAGGGAGGAGAGCAAAAGAAGAACCTTTGGAAGAGAAATTTCTCCTGATGAAGCGAAGAAATTCAGAGAGCAATTTTTGAGAAATGTCAGGTCTACCGAGTCAAAAGGTAGAAACCAATTCATTTAATCTTTTTTACCACAAATACAATATCTTTCTCTTCTTCAATTTCTTTAAATTTAAAATACTTATTCATTAACCCTCTAAATATCTCTAACCTTCTTGATCTTTTTAAAAATGTTATCACAATATTGCCATTAGAAGAAACTCTAATAACCTCCCTTAGTGCCTTCCCCATATTTTTTATATTCTGAAATGCAGTTAAGGAGATAATGGTGTTAAATGAACCATCTTTAAACGGCAGGCTTTCAGCATTAGCGTAAACACAGTTCTTAGGAGCCATCTTTAGCATTTCTTTGTTATTGTCTATACCAATAGAATCTTTAGTCAGAAAATTAGTCGAAATCCCAGTCCCACAACCAATGTCTAGTAAAGGGGAGATAACCTCCACCTCATTTTTGATAAGATTTAACTTTCTAATCTGTTCTTCTTTATACAGCTCATTATAGCTTTTTGCAACAACTGAATAAAACTTCATAAAACCAATATTTTAACAGAATTTATAAATCTTAAGAATAGTTTTTTAAACCTAAGAGTTATTAATTCTTTAAAAAGAGGATGATAAAGAACAAAAAGTCAATAATGTTTACATTTATAGCAATAACTCTCTTAATGGTAATCTTAATCTCTTTTTTGATAACAATGCAAACCTCTACAAAAACGCAAACAGATAAGATAATGGCAAAGGCAACTTCAATAAATGCCTTTGTTCAAAATATAGACATCAATATGCAATCCTCTTTAAAAGCCTCTGGAAATCAGGTTGTTCTGGCTCTAGAAGACTATATGGACGTAAGGGATGTGTACCTGGCTGGGAACTCCAATGTTGTCTTTAGAGAAGCGATAACACAAGGAACTTATCAGGGAAGTCAGTTAAGAATGATGAAGCAGGTAGTACAAGGGGAAGCAATAAACTTTACAATAGGCGCAACATTAAGCGAATTGAGGGTAGTAGCATCAAGAAGCAACATAGTCTTATCTTTTGATGAATTAAATGCAAATGATATCTCATTCACCATGAAATCTCCTTGGACTTTTGGAATGGATATGCAGGTAAAAAATGTGAAAGTAATGGACAAAGAGCAGGAATTGGTATGGGACCTCGGAACTCTTAATGTAGCAGCAGAATTACAAATATCAAGGTATAGGGATCCCTTTTACCTAGTTAGTGATGATGTAAACATCTCCGTACAAAAGACAAACACCACAGAATTTGAAACTTCCAATCAGCTAAACTCCTTTATAACCAACTTCGAGTTTTATAATCATACAGATGCTCCAGACTTTACACAAAGGATGTTTGGGCAGTTTGACAGTTCATCTGTTAACGGTTATGAAACTATCCTGGGGTCTGCCGGGCACAATCCTAATACTCCCAACCCAAGCAGTAATTCCTATGCAGATTTCATCTATTGGGGTACAAAAGCTTCAGCGATAGAATGTAATGTTGCAGGAGTCCCAGGAATAAAGCTGGATAATGAACATAAGCTGTTGTACACAGGGATTCCTTGTGAAGGGATTTAGACCTCACCAAATACCAATCTTTCTCTAGAGATTAAGGTAGTAACTTCCTTACTTCTAGTAAACAACTCTCCATTGACATCAACAGCAAAGCCATATTGGGCAGGAATCAGACTGTCCGTAAGATCTCTAATAAACAGGTTAGCGCTAGGGCTCTCCTCCCCCTCATTCTCCCTAAAAATAACTATCTGCTCTATAAGTGTAACTTCCATATCTTTAATAGTCTCCTCTGCAACCATCTTTTGAATTTCAGGGTATTTAGTTAAGTCTAATTCTCCAACATTCACAGTAGAAAATCTATTCAAGATATCTTCAGAAAGATAAAACTGCTGGTCTATACTGTGAGTTACAAGGAAAAAAGAGTATATACCTGCTAACACCACCCCAAATAGGATTAATGCCAATATGCTGTCTAATGAAAAGAAAAATCCTTTTTTCATTTTTTTATTAATCTAGTTATAACCAGCCAAATAATAATCGCAACAATGATTACCCCAACAATCAAAATTGTCAGGAAATTACTCCGCCCCCTCAAATGCAAAAGACTCAAGACTATCATCACTATTAGGCCCAGTTTTATATACTATAGGCTCCTCTGGACTTATATTTTCAGGGGGAGGAAGTACATAATTCCCTTCAGATCTAGGGGCAGGAATCTCTTCTAATTCCCCCAAAGGGAGAGTTTCCTCCTGGGCATAGACCATACTAACCATCAGTATTATCCATATTGTCCATATCACTCTTTTCATCTTATATTCCATATTGACACATACCATCGTAACCTCTGTAGAATCCTCCTTTATAGCAAAGATACTTAACTCCATTTATCTTAGTACACTGCCAGTTAGTTAAACATTGGCTTCCATAAGTACAATCACAAGCCTGCTGTGGTTTTGGATTACACTGCCCATTGCTGCATCCATAAGAACAGTATTCCCAGGAAGAATAACTGCATTTTCCACTGCTGCTATCGCACTTTCCATTAAATATCCTCCTCTCTCCACTACAATAATTATTACAGCTTATACCAGCACATAAATCTTTAGGTGGGGGGGAATTGCACTGCCCACTACTGCATCCATAAGCACAATATTGCCAGCTATAATAGCATTTTCCTCCACTACAATACCCCTTTGTTCCTATCCTGCCGTCTCCACCACAGACATTAGCGCTACAGCTTACACCAGCACAAGGGTCCCTATTGCACTGCCCACTAGCACATCCATATTGGCAGTATTCTCTATTATAACTACATCTTCCTTGAGCAGCATCACAATACCCTCCAAAGAATCTATAACTGCCGGAACAGAAGTCAGAACTACTACAACT
>JAGVZJ010000041.1 GCA_018302725.1 Candidatus Woesearchaeota archaeon
AGA
The DNA here is from genome assembly GCA_018302725.1 of Candidatus Woesearchaeota archaeon. Classification (GTDB taxonomy): domain Archaea; phylum Nanobdellota; class Nanobdellia; order SCGC-AAA011-G17; family GW2011-AR20; genus JAGVZJ01. The sequence continues at coordinate 4 of JAGVZJ010000041.1, forward strand.
AAAAGAGTACATAAAGTTTAAGGTTAATTTACCCGGCTCTTTGATTTTCAAGGCGGGGCTTAAAGTGGGTGATGAGCTCGATGCTGAAGCTGAAAAAGGTAGGATTATTTTAAAAAAAGCTGTAAAAAAGGTCAATTAAAAACATTCTGATAACCTGTATTGTCAGCACGTTTTCAGGCTAAAAATGCTCTTGCTAAAAACTTTTAATCATTTATTAAATATTAGATTCCATAAGTTAGACATTCCAAATATAGCTCATGGGGCCAGTTTCCGTGTTTTAATTCCCTTATATGTATCCATTGACCTGGAAAATCATCACTTCTTCCGTTTAGGTTAGGGATTTCATATAATTCCCGTTCAAAATCATGACTGGAATGTGTGGCTAAACACTTAGAAGGTAGACCTGAAACAAACTCAGGAGATACAAACTTCACTTCAACCCCTCTTCTAACGCAATATACTACCTCTTTCCCCATTACTCTTTATTATTAGGTGTTTATATTTAAATTTGATTGTTGTTTATTAGCTATAATCCCATTTTATAGATTTTAAGCCTGCTTTTTTATGCAAAATAGGGTAAGTTATGAAGATTAAAAGTTTTAATCATAGATTACAATATTTATTATATAAAACTTTTAGTTATTGCTTAAAAATTTTAATAAAGAAAAAAAGAAATTAAAGGAATTTTAGAAACAACTTAGCAAAGCCAATTTTAAGTTTATTAAAAAATCCTTTTGGTTTAACTTCTATCTCTTTATTATTGATAAGCTCTGTTAAAGTCTCCTTTACGTTGTCTGTCGTAGACATTTGGTTTACGGCATTCCTGGTTGCTATGATATCCACTGTTGAGTCTTCCAAAAGACCTTCATTTATTGTAGATACTTTATAATTTGCTAAGACCACATTTAGATTCCTTGTGTCTGAAATAATTAAGTTTATTCTTTCATTCTCCTTCACTAATATTCTTGCTGCTTCTGGTACTTCTATATTTTTTCTTGCTGCTATTTCTTGTAGCTGCTCTATTGAAACAGCGCCGATATCGAAGTTACTTTGTGCATTAACTACTGGAAGAAATGCTAAAAGCAACAATACTGCAATTAACTTTTTCATAATTTCACCCCACTAATGTTTTGATTTTTGATTAAAGGTTTTAAGTTTTCCTTTTGGTCTTGTTCTTTATCTTTCTCTTTTTTTCTTTTATATTACTTTCTGAAACCAAATCAAGACCATGATCTGAAATAGCTACAAAACTTTCCTTCCCTATTCTCTGCTTTTTGATTAAACCCCAGGTAGATAATATAGTTAAATAATCTGAAATTGTGGACCTTACCGAACTATAGTCCTTGTCAGGATAGTGAATCTTTGCTACTGACCTTAAGGAGACTTTGTTTGTGTTTGTCTGTTTTTGTATTTGATAAATTGTTTTGAATAAGTCCAGTTGGGTTTTTGTTAAGCTCGAGAAAATTTCATTTTTTGATATCTTTTTTGGTCCGATTTCCTCTTCTTCGTACTCTTCTTCATATTTTTCCGGAGTTTCTTCCTTTAGAATCTTATCCATGATTAAAGCTAATTGATTCTCTATTTTTAACAACCTTAATTCGTGCTCCTTGAACTTTACCCTATGCGAGTTATGATGCTCATGGGAGCTATCTACCCATTTGTGTAATCTGTCAATGTCTTCTCTTACATTCCCAAAAGTAGTTTTTAGAACCTCATGAAGATTTTGAAACTTTTCCTCTGTATCATCTCTTTTTTTAAATAGCCAAAAGACCATGTATTGTAAAATAGAGACTCCTATTTATAGTTTGTCATTTTACTGAACAAAAAATGGTACATTTCGTAGACGTCTGTAGACAGTTCTAAGACGTCTTAGAAGTTCGTAGACGTCTTAGAACTGTTATTTTACCGTCGAGAAAGCAGACTTTTTGTAAAAATAGGTGTAAGAGAGCTTTTTAGTAGATCTGGCGTAGAATTATTGATTTTGAGTGGAATAATCCAAAGTGAGAGTTCATTAATGGAAAGTTTTAGGAAGAATTGGTAAAAAAGACTAAAAAATGAGAGATGATGGATGGGATTATCAGAACTTTAACATAAAAAAAACTAAAAAATGAGAGTTAATTGGAACAGGGTTTGCTGAGATGCTGAACCAGATTGCCTTATTTTCAACAATTTTGAGGCTAAATTGAGATCTCTCATGTCTTTTTTTATAGAAAGTGAGACTTTACGGTTGTATTGACGGTGTTTTTCAATAGGAATGCCTCTATTCATCATGGAATTTACATAGTTCCTGACGGTTATTTCTGTGATTTTGAGGATTTTTGAGACTTCGCAGTAACTGACAGGTGCCTGTAAATCCTCTTCTAGCTGGTAAATTGCCATAAAAACTGAGAATTCTCGGTCTGTGAGCCCTCTGAAAAGGACATCAAAATCGCTCTTTATGGCGCTTATGGACTGTTGTTTATTGTTGATGATTGTTGATGATTGTTGATGATTGTTGATTACCCCATCATTTCCACTGGAAATTTTATAAAAAAAAGACATATTATCCTTTATTTCGTTGATAAAGCTTAGAATTTGACTTATTTGGCTTTTTATGTTGTTTCTTTCTTCTTCTTGTTTATCTAACCTGTTTTTGACCTTTTCTAGCTCATTTTTTAAGAAACCCATGTCATCCCTTACTTTTTCAAAGGAATTCCTTATTCTTTCCTCGTCTAAAACAGCCATTTTGATAGTAATAGAGCAAAAGATATATGCTTAATTGTTTTGAATGATGATTATTGATGATTGAGTGATTGGCATTGATGATGATTGATTAATCAGAAGTCGACAAGAGACTTGATTTCTGCTTCTTTGGACTTTGCGTCTTTCCAAGAGCATCTTTCTTTCTTCATGATCTTGAGTATCCTCAGCTCTCTTTTCATACATCCTAGTAATGGGATGTTGTTTATATATTAAGTTGAACTGGATAATATTTATCATGAAATACTGTAACGTTTCAAGAAAATGCTTATAATGTAAATTATTTTATAGTGATTAACCTATGTAGTTGCTAGTGTCCTCTGAAGGTGGAACTAACCTTGGTAAAGGAATATGAGAAGGTAGGCCTACATCCTGAGCTAGGACAAGGGCTTTTACAGCTGACCTTCTGAAGATTGTGTTGATTAGTGTTGATTTTACGTCATTGGGAACATCTTTGTTCTTTTCCCAATGTTTCCTAACTTCTTTTATCTTATCATCAGAATCAGTGTAGATAAGATTGCCGCCTAGAACCATTGAGCCTATTTTTGGGTCATAGACTATTGAAAAATCAAAGTTAAACTTCAAAGCTTTCTGTTTGTCCTGCATTTTTAGGTCAAATTCTTCCATCTCTTTTATCGCTACGTTGTATTTCACCTTGAATTCGCCACCTTTTTTTATTACTTTCTGGTTTTTTTCTACATTTAACTTTTCATAATTAAAGCCTACGATTGCCATGGTATGTCTATTTTAAGACAATTTATTTAAACCTTGTGGTAGAAAAGGTTTATTAATTGCTAAAGTTTTCTTAACTTATGCCTGAAGATGTTTTTAAAAGAGAGATAGGTAAACAGATTTCAAAAATAATTGGTAGACATATAGATATAGGAGAAATTGAGGTTCCTCCGGGCCCTGAAATGGGAGATTATGCGTTTCCTTGTTTTTTATTGGCTAAAGAGTTAAAGAAAAGTCCAAATGAAATAGCAAAGGATATAGGGGAGAAGATTAAACCAGAAAAGGATATTGAATCTATAAAAGTGCTTGGACCTTATGTTAATTTCTTTGTTAAGAAAGCTTCATTGAATGAAAAAGTTCTGAAGGAAATATTAAAGAAAAAAATGAAGTATGGATCTGGAAATCTCAAAAAAGAAAAGATAATGGTTGAGTATGTTTCACCGAATACAAACAAGTCTTTGCATCTGGGCCATGTAAGAAATGCGTTACTTGGCAATGCGGTTTCGAATATCTTACAATTTCAAGGCTATAAGGTAATTAAAACTTCTTTAAATAACGATAGAGGAACTGGGATGTCTGAAGCAATGCTTGGTTATTTGCTCTATCATAAGAATGAAACTCCGAAGATGAAACCTGACCATTTTGTAGCTAGATGCTATGTAGATTATAAAAAATCTGAAACTGAAGAAACTAAAGATAATGTGCAGGAATTGACCTTAAAATGGGAGAAGAATAACAAGGAAGTAAGAGCTTTGTGGAGCAAACTGACAAAATGGGTTTACCAAGGTTATAAGGAAACCTACAAGGCATTGGGAATTAAGTTTGACAAAGAATATTACGAATCAAAAATCTACAAGGAAGGTAAAGATATAGTAATGAGTGGGTTAAAGAAAGGAATCTTCCAGAAGAAAGAAGATGCGATAATAGCTCCTTTAGAAAAGTATGGTCTTCCGGATAAAGTCTTAATCAAGACTGATGGAACTTCTTTATACATGACTCAAGATCTCTACTTGGCTAAGTTAAAGGAAAAGGAATTCAAAGTAAACAGATCAATTTATGTTGTTGCGTCTGAACAGGATCTACATTTTAAGCAATTGTTTAAAATTTTGGAACTGCTGAACTTCAAGGTAGCAAAGAAATCTTACCATCTAAGTTATGGTTTAGTTAATTTACCATTGGGAAGGATGAAATCAAGGGAAGGAACAGTTGTGGATGCGGATGATGTTATAGAAGAAGTTGTTGATCTGGCAAGGAAAGAAATCAAAAAGAGGTATAATAAAATGCCTAAAAAAGAGTTGGAAAGACGGGCTGAGGCTATAGGTATTGGCGCTTTAAAGTTTTTTATGGTTAAGTTTGATAATACCACATCTTTTACATACTATCCTGAAAAGTCTTTATCTTTTGAGGGGGAAACAGGGTCTTATGTACAATATACTTATGCAAGAATTTGTAGCATTTTAAAGAAAGTTAAAATAAGCAATAAGATTAAGTTTACCTTGCTGGATAATGAAGAAGAGAAGGCTATTACTGTGATGCTGAATGAATTTCCAAATATTGTTGAGAAAGCTGGTCTGGATTATAAGCCTAATCTAATCAGCAGGTTTTTGCTTGATCTTTGCCAGGCATTTAATGAATATTATCATAAGCACAAGGTTTTAGATGAAGATAG
>JAGVZJ010000042.1 GCA_018302725.1 Candidatus Woesearchaeota archaeon
GGAATACATATTGGAACTAAATTCAAAACCAAGTATATGGAGCCTTTTATTTATAAAGTTAGGCAAGATGGCCTAACGGTCTTAAATGTACAGGAGATAGATAAAAGGTTAAAGGTAGCTGCTAAAATGATTTCTAGATATGAACCTGAGAGCATCTTGATAGTTTGCAGGAGAGAAAACGGCTGGAGTGTAGTCAAGATGTTCGCTGAGCTTACAGGAATAAGGGTTTTTGCTGGGAGGTACCCCCCAGGGATCTTAACAAACGGTATTTTGGAGAGTTTTACTGAAACTAAACTGATCATGGTTGTGGACCCCTGGCCTGATAGAAATGTAATAAATGATGCAATAAACATGGGCATCCCAGTAATGGCACTATGTGATACTAATAATGCAAGCAATAACATTGATTTGGTCATCCCTTGCAATAACAAGGGAAAGAAGAGTTTGGGCTTAATATTCTGGATTTTGGCAAGAGAGTATTTAAAGAGCAGAAAAAAAGAAATTTCTAAACCGCTAGATGATTTTATTGCAGAGTAATGCAAAAAGTTTATATAGCAAAAATTAAAACTGTATTATATGAAAAAGTTATTATTTTTAATCATTACTCTAATTTTAGTTCCTGTTGTCAGTGCTCAGATAGAAGTTAGAGACACAGTTATAAAAAATAATATCATTCCTGATGAGGGCGCAGAGTATACACTTTTTGTAAGCAACAAAGGGGATGTGCCTGATGTTTTTGGAATTTCTATTTCTGATGTTAACTGGAGAGATAAAATAGATGATGACTTTATTGAGATTGGATCTGGAGAAACTGCCAAAACAAAAGTAGAATTAACACCTAATAAGGGTTTGAGAGCTGGAAGGTATTCTATTAACCTTAGAGTTTATTCAAGAACAAATCCAAAAATTTTTGCAGATCATATGTTGATAGTAGACATCACCCCTTACCAAGATTTAGTCAGTGCTATTCTTGAAGTTAACCCAAATGGGTTAGAGCCTAGAAAAGAAAACTTGATTAGGGTTAATTTGAAAAATATGCATAATATTGAGTTAAAAAATGTTAACGTTAATTTGAATAGCGCCTTATTTGAAAAAACAAGAACAATAAACCTAGATCCTTCTGAGTTGAGAGGTGAGGAGTTTAAAATAGAGCTGGATGAGGATACTGAGAAAGGGGATTATGAACTAAACTTAGTAGTGAGTTATAATGAGAATGTACTAGTCGATAAAACTGAAAGGTTTAGTGTTGGTTTTTATAAGGAGATTAATAATGATGAGGTTGTAAATGAAGGATTCCTGACAGATAGGAGAAAGATTGTAAAGAGCAACAGCGGAAATGTGGATAGTAAAGAATCCTATAAAGAAAGATTTACACCTTTTGAGAGCTTTTTTACAAGTGTTTACCCTGAACCTAGTTCTATTTACAAACAAAATGGCCTGGTGTATTATCAATGGGATTTTACTCTAGAACCTGGTGAGAGTTATAAGATAGAGGTTATAACAAACTATAGAACTCCTCTGTCTATCTTAATTGTTTTGATAGTAGTAGGGTGGTTAGCATACTTCACTTTGTGGTCTGGAGTGAGCATTAAAAAGAAAGTGCTTACAGTTAAGTCTGGGAAAGAAATTGATATGAAAATCATGATTGTCATAAGAAATGAAGGTAAGGGCAGAATAAGCAACATAAATGTTTTTGATTATCTTCCTGAAGGTGCTAATCTGCCAGAAGAATACGGAACTGTTAAACCACTTAGGCATAAGAAAACATCAAGAGGCATAGCACTTGTGTGGAGGCTAAACGAAATGGTGGGAGGGGAAGAGAGAGTTTTATCTTACAGAGTTAATGTTAAAGCTGATAAAAGTAGCGTTTTAGTTCCTAGAGCTATATTAAAGTGCAGGAGGAGAGGGAGAACCACCAGTTCAAGATCTACTCCACTTAGGGTTAGAGCATAATGTTTATTAACGTCTTTTCTTTTTGATTATTATGGAAAAAAGAGGCCAGTTCTGGTATGGAGATTTTATGCTTGCTATGCTTGTTATGATTGTGATTGGTATCATCTTTGCTAACAGCATTGTTGACATTCCCCAGAGGGAGAGTGATCTGGATAAAATGGTTGATGATGGAGCAAATATTGCTAACTCGCTGTTAAGTGATGGCTATGATATTGCAAACTGGAGAAATGGAAATGGGAGGATTGGGATAAGCAGCAGCGGGAAGATAGATACTATCAAACTAGATGAGCTTGCTACTCTTGTAGAAACAAGCAGGGGTTACCTAATCTCTAAATTTCTTTTGGGCACTAGTTATGATTATGCCTTTTATTTTGAGGATAAACAAGGGAGTATAATTAATGGGAGGGCTTATGGGGGTATAGCATTAAAAGAGGATCTAAATATCGTTGATGCCGAGAATATATTCAGGATGGTAAGGATAGTGTTTTTAGATAATAATCGAGATGGGAAAGGAGAGCTGGTTAAAATGCACCTTGCAGTGTGGGACATTGGAAAAGAGTTTACAACAAGCAAGAATGTGTGCCAAAATGCTGAAAATTTTAACTTCTGCGGATTCCTTGATAATTTAGTTCCGGAGTACAGACGAGGGTGCTGTAATGAATGGGAGTTTTGCGGGGTGCCACCTGCCTGTGATTTACCATGAAACTAACTTATGTTTTAATATTTTTTTTAGTTATCCCTAGTGCATCCTCCTCTTTAGGCTGTGCAGGAGATTATGATGACAAAGAGGAATTTCAAAGATTAAGTGGGGGTGTTTTAATCAGCTATTTAGAAGACCCTAGAAATGCTAAGCTTAGCAGTTTAGAAATCACCCAGTTGAGTGCATTTTATGAGAAATATCAAGATGACTGGGAAAATGCTGATTGTAATGAGAAGGGAATCAGCGGAAAGAGTATAAATGAAATTATGTTAAAATCTGAGGGAGGGATATTTAATTCATGGGCTTATCCATTTATAGGAATAGTGGCTATTGTATTGCTAGTAGGATTTGTGGTTTATAGACAGTTTATTAAAAAAGAATAAGTTTTTTAAATTACAAAAGAATAGGAAAATTAAAAGAGGTATATATGGTTAAGATAATTTCATCATTTTTTGTTTTCTTGCTGCTAGTTAGTTTTGTAAGCGCTATAAGTGATGAGGAAAGATCATTAATAGAGGAAGGGTTAAGTAAGTATGCTGATGATCCTGAAAAGCTTGACGCTTTCTTACAAGTTGTAGATGAAACTTATGATTTAAGCGGGGAAAATGCGCTGAGAGAAGAGGTTATTTCAAGTTCTAAAAATTATGGATTAAATGAGAGTATTGAAAATGTACTAGAGGGGAAGGCACCTCCCCCAAAAGAGTCTACTATAGAAAGTGAGGAGTTAAGTTTGGAGGAAACTGTTAATGAAGAAGAAGATAACAAAGGATTTGGTTGGGTGGCAGTAATAATTATAGCTGTGATTATATCTATTGCCGGAATCTTCTATTTTTTTAGGAGAAGAGGAGAATGATAAAAAAGAGTGTAATCCTTATTAGTATATTCTTATTACTAGGATTTGCTTCTGTAAACGCAGCTCTTAACTGCCCAAGAAACTCTGATGAATTTAGCGAGTTTAAATCAATTTCAAGCGCTGCATTGCTTGAATTTTTAGCAGACCCAACTAAATCTAAATTGAACAGCAATGAAGTAAGCGATATTTCTAGTTTTTTTGATAAGTATAAAGACAGATGGACTAGTGCTGACTGTAGCGAGGTTGGAACAGCATCTGGAGAAACAATAAAGAGTATAATAGAAAAATACACAGGGGTTGTAGATGCTGGGCTGAGCTGTAGGGTTGAGAACCCTAAGTGGAGTGCCCAACAAGCAGTTCAGTCCACTGTGGTGAGTTTAAGTGTTGACACCCCTAAATGTAAAGACAGAGATACAGTAAAATTCGTGGTTAAGGAAAAAGACTTTACAAAAGAGAATGATAATGTCCAAGTTAATCCAAATGATGGAATAGTCTTAGACGGAAAGGCAACAACTACCTGGAAAGTAGAATGGCAAGAGGACTTAGAGACTACTCCATCTGGACCAAAGAATGATAACCCCCCAGAATATTACTTTACTGCATCTGTTGGAAGCAGTTCAGTAACAAGCGGATTGTTATTTGCTTCTCAATGTAAAGATGCGGATAGAGATGGGTATAACGACATATCTTGTGGGGGCAATGATTGTAAGGATAATGATGGGAGTGTCCATCCTAATGCTGCAGAAGCTTGTGATACTAAGGATAATGACTGTGATTTAGAAGCAGATGAAGGAGGAATTTGCGGTTATGATCATGCAAGAAGAACGAGGTTTGATGGAGCAGGAAATATTGTTTTATTAAAAGATAATTGTATAGGAGACCCTGATTTAGACTTGCTCTCTTTATTTATCCGCTCCCCTGCTTTAACCAATTCAAGCTCTGGATGGAAAGCAGAATATGGTAGGTATGATTTTAATGCTGATGGAAAGATTGACTTAAGAGATTTTTTTGTTTTAGGTGGGAGGATTGAGGGGTTTGATCTGGATAAGGATAATTATGATACTACAAGATGCCATAATGATTGCAATGATAAAAACAAAAATGTTAATCCGGGGTCTGCTGAGGTATGTGATGGCGGGGATAATAACTGTGATAAAAAAGTAGATTATGCTTTTAGTCTGGGAGACCTAGACAATACCTGTGGGCAAAGTAAGTGGGTTAGTACTGGGCAGACTAAATGGGTTACGGTAAATTATGCATGCCAGCAAACAGAGCTAAGAGAATGGCAGTATGCTAACTCTTTCTGTGAGGAAGGAGTTGGATGCAAGAGCCAAAATACTGCTTCTAGATGGTATGAAACTGGGAATACTAGGAACATTAATGATGGAGCTACTTGTCACAATACCTATTGTAGCGGTAGTAGCCTAAGGTATGATTTTAAATGTAGTGGAGGGCAGTGTTTGGGAAAAACAGGAAGTTGTAGTAGTTCTGACTTCTGTTCCGGCAGTTATAGATTCTTTGGAGGGTA
>JAGVZJ010000026.1:0-2491 GCA_018302725.1 Candidatus Woesearchaeota archaeon
TATGTTTATATATTTAAATGTTTCTACCCTAATTTATTTGTGATAAAAATACTATAATTTAAAAACGTTTTTTGCAGGAAAGTTATAGTAGCTATAGGTAAAGAAGGAAGAGCTAATTTATTAAAAGGAATGGCAGATAAAGTTTTTGAATTTGAGGATATGAGAGAGTTTAAAGAGAAGCTTGAGGAATTATTTTAATTTATATCTGTATAACTTTTTCTTAAATTCTCTCCAACTTCAAATTCGCAAAAATGGTTTTTCTTAAACATTTTTTAATACCTCCATGCTATTTTTCTTAGAGGTTGACTAAAGCGGAGAAGTCATGAAATTTGAACCTTTTAAGAAAGGGCTAATTCAATGAATCTTTGTAGCGTGCCTTAAAAAGAAAAGATAGTTGGAGTTAAAAATTTAAGAAAATAAGATTTGGAAAAAAATTAGAAAGATAAGTTAATAAATATACGTTGAGATACTTATTATAGATAAATAGAGAGGTAAAAATGGCACATAAACTTGAAGGAAATAAATTAATTATAGAGTTAAATTTAGATAGCAAGGAATTGTCTAAATCTGGAAAGACTATAATGCTGGCAACTTCCAATGGCTTTCAATGGGAAGGAGATATTGGGATATCTTATAATATTGTTAAGAGGAAAGAATAAATATATCCTTATAAAGAAGTTGTCAATTTTCTAAGTGTATAATGTACTATCCATCTAAGCAGTCATCTTAATTAAATGCTTTTCAGTTTCTTCAACTAAAATTTTATCATACAACTCGATTAATTTTCTAGAAATAACATTATCCTTATTTATTTTATATAAAGTAGCCCTTCCTATTTTTCTTGTTTTTACTATAATATTTAATTCTAATAGTTTAGGTATCAAGGAATTTAAAGTCCCCCAGCTTACTCCTGCATTAAGCATGTCAGTTAAGGTATAATCTAGTTCCCTTCCTTCTATTAAATACTGTAATATTCTCATTCTTGGATTGTCTCCTACATAATCTATGAATACTGAGGTTTCTTTCATCTTAAGCTGTCATAGGTTTAACTAATTTTCTTCCTTCTTTATTTGTTATGTTCCAATAAAATTGAACAAAACTTTCCACTAAGGGATTATCTCTATTTAATTTATACATCTTATTCTTTCCTGAAATTCTAGTTTGAACTACAATCTCCCTTTTAACTAAATCTTTAATTAAAATCTTTAAAGTAGAATATCCTACATTAGAATTTTCAGCAATATCTGCTATAGAATAATCAAAACTATCAAATACTGTTAAAAAATCTAAAACTCTATTTATTGGACTGTCTCCAAAAGTTTTCAAAAAAACTGATTTTCCCATCATATTAGCTAACCCCCCCTTAGCTTTAGAAACCACCTCTTTTTCCATCATATCACCTCTTTTTTTAACACAAAAAGTACATCCCTGAGGACATCCTTTCAATGTCATAAAATATCATTTCATATATAAAGTTTTCGTTACTAACCTATATAGTATTTTTTATAGCTCATATGAGTTATTGATAGAAAAGCTTATAAATCCTCTTTCTATAGCTCTTTTTGTAAAAACTTCTAAAAAGGAAGTGATAAAAATTGAAATCAATGAAATTGAATTAGCAGTGCTTAAAGCAATGCACTCAAGACTAATTTATGGAAAAAACCATAAGAAAATTGAAACTGTAATGAGATCTGGGTTTCCATCTCATCTAAGAAAAGAGGTAAAGAAAGCTATCCTATCCTTAATTAAAAGAGGCTATATATTATGGTATCACAGAGCAGATAATTCTATTCATTTGAATAAAGAGAGAGGCTATATATTATGGTATCACAGAGCAGATAATTCTATTCATTTGAATAAAGAGAAATATGATGAGATAGATGAGGTTGCAAGAAGATGAAAGTTGAAAGGAAGGGAAAAAAGGTTAGAAGTATTAGCTCCTTTTTTATCAACTATCCCCCAAAAGAAAGGAATTTCTAGATGTCTTATGTAAGATTCTTTATCTGTAATGTCCCATTTCTTTTCTTTACTACTTTTTATTTGAATGGCAAAAGCTTTTCTAGGAAAAAGAAAATCTTGTTTTTTTATTTTTTTAATATCAAATAATGTACAGAAAAAATCAGCTCCTGTATCATCACTAATTGTAATAGGCTGTGATACAAAAGCTACTATTCTATCAATATTATCCCTATCACATTTCGAGAAGTCCTTCTTTGTAGCATAAGAAATCAATCTTAACGTATTAAGTATTCTGCATCTTCTGACATAGCTTAAATCTCTTGTATCAAATTTCTCAGCCAGTTTTCTGAAATGCTTTATATTATCTTTGTGTTTGCAGAAATAAACAGATTTGTTTGCATTTTTATCGGTCCTTTTCTCTGAAGGAACTAATATTAAATCTAGGTTTCTCAAAAAACCTTCATATTTTTCCTTATTATTGTATATATCGTTTTCTGGCATGTTACGCTCCTATACCTTTTATCTTTTAAAT
>JAGVZJ010000026.1:2504-20908 GCA_018302725.1 Candidatus Woesearchaeota archaeon
TTAGGTGTACTGCGGGAACTAGGACTCGAACCTAGGTAGACACTAAGTCACTAGCTCCTTAGGCTAGCCCGTTTGACCACTCCGGCATTCCCGCATGTAAATAAGTAAAAAGAATTAGCTTTAATTTATTTTGCTTTAGAAAAGCTTTTCTCAAAATCAGCCAATTTTTTATCTAGAATGTCTAAAGCAGTAACAATAATTTCTTTTGGTTTCAACTGCCCCCAACTCTCTAAAAAGAATAAAAACTTAGTATCGCTATACTCTACTTTAACTCCGTTTTCCTCGCAAAACTGCTCGCATGAATCAGTCCATTTCATCAGATCAGCAATCTCAACGCCATTCCCCTTTTCAATTAATAAGCCATTGCATAATTTAATAGCCTCTTTAACTTTGGTCTTGGCTTCAACAGTTAATTCAGGATATCCCTTGTAATACACATGCCCAGGACTATATTTCATATGTTCCTTTCCTTTTCCAAGAACTGCAGTTGCAACAAATTCTAACTTTTGTCCCTTATCTAACTCAACAATTGGTATATCTCCAATAACAGGATGAATCTTAGGATCATTGCTCTGCATATCTTTAGAATAAACAGTCCCTTCTTCTTTGGCAGGCAGGGATAATTCTACCTGGCATAAAGCACATCCCTCTCCCTTGCACTTGCACTCGCTTTGTAGATTATAAGTTTTCAAATCAGTAGTTAAAGGAATCAACCCCAGTCTGTGGGCAATAATCTCATCAAATAAAGCAGAGCCATTTTTTCTAAACTCTACTTCTTTTATTGCCAAAGTAGGCACTTCAACTAGTATAGTTCTTCTTAATGTATTTGCAATAACAGGATTAATATTATCTATAGTAAAAACAATTTCATTTTCATCCTGATGAATCAGCTCTACTTTCATTATACCCTCCTTCCTCTTCTTAAGTGCTTTTTCCTGCATCCATCATGAGGCATTGGAGTAACATCTTCTATAACTCCTATTCTAAACCCGTCTCTTGATAATGTCCTTATCACTGCCTGTGCTCCAGGCCCGGGATTATGAGGCCCTTCATGCCCCCCAGGAGCTTTAATCCTAACATGCAATGCATTTATTCCTGCATCTTTAGCAAGCTCTCCTACTCTCCTTGCAGCAGACATCGCAATTGTAGGGCTGCTCTCTAATCTGTGTATCTTAGTCATCATCCCTCCGCTAACAATCCCTAAAGTCTCGCTTCCTGTAATATCAGTCACATGGATAATAGTGTCATTATAGCTAGCATAAATATGTGCAATTCCCCATCTGAGGTTCTTTTCAGTTTTCTGGTCCTGGTTCCTTGGTCTGTAGCTTCTTTCCATCTTCTACCTTCTCAACTTTCTTTTCTGAAATTTTTACTTCAGCTTTATCTTCTTTCTCCTGTTCTTTTGTTTTTTCTTTTTTAAGTATTGAGCTTTTTCTTTTTAACTCATCTTCCTTCTTTTCTTTGGGTCTCTCTGGATGGTCCTCTCTTGATATTGCAGACCCTTGTCTAAATCCTATCTTTGTTTCTTCTTCTTTCTTAACCATGTATGAAGGAACTGTAACTTTGCTTCCGCTTAATGCAACATGGCCGTGGATTATAAATTGCCTTGCTTGTTTAATTGACCTGGCCATATTTTTTTTGTAAAGTATTGTTTGCAGTCTCCTTGAAAGAATGTCTTTTGCAGTCAGAGTCAGCACATCGCTCATCTTTGCATCTTTCCCAACTAATCCAAGGCTTGTTAATTTACTCAGTAGTTGGCTTTGCTCCTTTCTTGCCTGTTCAGTATCAGCTCTTCCTAGTTTCTTTGCCTGTCTTGTAAAACCTCTCAGCAAAGACTGCATCTTCCATAGTTCTTTTTTATTGCTTAATCCAAATTCATTAACAAGCAATCTTTCAGATTCTATCCTCTCCCTTTTCCAGGGATGCATCGGTGTTTCATATTTCTTTCTTATTTTTTTTATAGACCCCATTTTTACTTCTTACCCTTGCTAGTCTCTGGTTTTTTTGCTTTTGCTTGAGCTACTTGTGATTTTTTTGAAACTCCGACAGCTCTTCCTTTTCTAAAGTGCGCCCTTGTCCTCTGCCCTCTTACTGGCAGTCCCCATGCATGTCTTAATCCCCTGTAAGATTTTACTTGTTTTAGCCTTTTAATATCCAATTCATGGTTTAATCTAAGCTTTGAAGAAATTAAGTGTAAATCCCCTCCTGTTAAATAATCTTTTCTCCTGTTAAGCATCCAGCTTGGGAATCTCTCAGTTGGGTTTTCCAGTAATTTGTTTATACCTTCAATCTCTTTTTCATCCAAAATCCCTATTTTTTTCTTTTTATCAATCTCAAGAACATTGCAAATGGCATTTGAAAGCATAAACCCTACCCCTTTAATCTTCATTAGACCCTTAAAAACAGTTTTATTGCCATCTAGATAGTCCTGAGCTATTTTTACAATCTGTTTAGAGTCTGCCATTCTTCATTAAAATCTATAAATGCCCTTTTTAAAGTTTTTTGTTTGAAATTAGTTAAATCTCCCTGATAAGCTTCCATTAATATCACTAATAGCCACAGAAGCAGCTTGAAATGTTCTTAGGGATGGAGCCATCATAGTAATATCCACTATACTTTGAACTAACCTAGCTCGACAGCGCATTAACTCATCAAATACAAGGTCCATTTCAGAAGAACTCCCATTATTACCATAGAATCTTCCATCATTGCTATAAAGTCCTCTAGGCCTTGTTTCATCTCCCCTAAACCAAAAACCATAACTTGGGCAGAAAGGTCTATTCTCACCAACTGACCTCATATATTGCCTGTCCTCACCTGTAAATCTAAAAACTTGTTTTTTTTCAGCCAGCATTTTATCTACTCCCATCTGCTTGTCTTTCAAGCTCTAATTTCCTAGAAATAGCAGTACTTCCCTGCTCTGTTTTATAAGCAGAAATTATCTCTTCTGCAAGGGCATTAACCATTGTTTTCTTCTTCCCATAAGATTTCTGATAAGATCCTTGAACCATCATCCTTAATGCTATGTCTATCCTTCTTTGAGGAGCACAGTCTACAGCCTGGGGATATTTAGCCCCCCCATACTCTATTGTGGTAATCTCCTCTCTTGGAGCTGAATTCTCTATTGCCTTAACAAAAACCTCTACAGGATTCTTCTTTGTCTTCTCTTCAATTAATCCAAAAGTATCAAAAACAAGATTATACACAGTCTGGCTCTTTCCTGTACATTTCCCAGATGTTAATTTATGCTTCTTTCCTTTATGCCCGGGCACCATCAGCTTATTCATTAATCTCTCTACAATTGAGTATTTGTTTTTCCAGAACCTAACAACAGTATTTCTTCCTCCTGTTTTAGGCACAAGAATTGGTGTTAAATTAATATATCCTACTAATCCTCTGTCCTGTATTTCTACATTTGTATCCCATTTATTGAACAGCTTCATCTTCTACCTTTCTCTATCTTCCCTCTTATTAAAGCATTTAGACTTTGATCATTAACCTTGATAACCTGCCATCTTATTCCAGGAATATCTCCTTTAGATTTTCCCATAGCCCCCCCGATGCATTCAACAACAACTTCATCATGCTCATTTATCATCTTAATAGCATTATACCCTGGAACAAATGCTGCAATTTTCTTGCCATTTTTAATTAGCTGAACAACAACACACTTCCTCATAGCTGAGTTCGGCTGCTTTGCCTCTCTTTGTGTTTTCTCAAGAACAATAGCTTTTGCCTGAGGACTTCCCTTCAATGGATCTGATTTAGCCTTAAGATTCAAAGTTCTTCTTGTGTACCATTTATTGTTCCATCTAAATCTTTTTCTTTTATCCTTAAGCTTCTTTCCCGTATTCAGTCCATTCGATTTATTTGCCATTTTTAAACAACTTTCATCTCAATGTTAAAATATTTCTTTAATAAGGTATTATAAAACTTTAGGTTCTTGCCATCTCTTCCAATCAAAAGGGCTTTGGTTTTAGTATCTCCTTTAACTTCTAAAATTTTTCCTTTGTCTTCTATTTCAACGTTTAGAGGGTAAATTAAGCTATTTATAAAACTAACCTTGTTATCAGTAAACTCCACGATTTTTATCTTCTTCTTCATCAGGTTTGAAAGCCTCTTTACATTTTTGCCTGATTTCCCTATGGCCTTAGCACCATCATCCACTATAAATATGAGTATCTCATTATGGATATGCATATCCTTAACCTTGCATCTTGTAACCTTCTCAAATAAATTTATCTGCTGTATTGTATCATTAGAATATATCATCTTAAAAGCTCAATACATTGATAGAAAAAGGCTTTTTACATACAACTCCAAGTTCTTCATTTGTCTCTTTTGGCTTATTCAGCTTTGCATTAAACACCTTGCAGTAATGCTCTAAATCCTCTAAAACTTTTCTGGGGCAGTTGCTTGAGACATAAACATTTTTTACCTCTCCTTTTTTCAGTTTCTTTAGAGTTCTCTCTGTCCCGATAACAATTTTGCCTTCTTTTAATGCATCTCTTAACTCTTTCATTTCTGGTCCTTTATCTTTGCTATTAAACTAGGCAGCCCCGTCCCGACAGGAATCTCCTGGTTTAACATCACATTTTCAATTACTGAATTTAATTTGTCTTCCTCTCCTTTCAAAGTAGCATTGACAATATGCTTTAAAGGTGTTTCGAAACTGGCTCTTGCCAAAACACTTTCCTTCTCTCCTGTAATTCCGCTTCTTGTAATTCCCTTTACAGTCCCTAATGAAGTCATAACATCAGCCAGTAGCATAATATGCCTTATGTCTATATCCAATCCCTGATTCTCAACCACCTCTATAGCTTCATTCATTATCGCCTGTCTTGCTGCCTCAACTCCAAGGATAGACTCGGTCATGAATATATCATTTGTAACAGTCCTCTTAAAATCAACACCTTCTGTTTTCATAACTTCCTTCAGATTGTTTCCGACGCATATCACAACAAATTCATTATCCTTCTTGATCGGTAAAACCTGTTTTATCCCCTTGACCCCCTTAACATGAAGCTCTCTTACTTTCTCTCTGAGTTGGTATAACTCCTTTAATTCAAATGTCTCTGCTTTTAATTTAATAGAAATAAAATCCTTATTCGCCCTGGCATCAACATTCTTCAGCAGGTCTGTAATCATCTTAACTAGCTGAGTTTCTGTGATTACAAAATCTCTCATCTTTGATTTGTTTGGATATACTTCTATTCTTGATTGTGACATGTTTACTGTAAATTCATCCGCAACTTCCCAAAGCTTTGTTTCTTTTATAGAAGCAGCTACCCTTTTTACCTTGACAGGATCTTTTGATATGTCTTTCTCGAGATAAACTTCTATTCTCGGTGTGCTTGGTTCTTTTCTTGCGTCTAACAGCTCAATCAATCTAGGCAGGCCTAATGTAACAGCAACCTCAGCAACACCTGCAAAGTGGAATACATTTAAAGTCATCTGGGTACCTGGTTCACCAATGCTTTCAGCAGTAACGATTCCTATTGCTTCCCCCGGGCTTATCATTGCATTTTCAAATTCAGTTCTCACTCTATCTAAAACTCTCTTTACCTGATCCCCCTTTAAGTTGTGAGCCTCTACTTCTCTTTTTACTTCATCAAGCAACTTTTGGGGAAGTTCCGTATACTCTTCATAAATTGATTTAGCCATAAGTTTTAACCTCTTTCACAATCTTCAAAACATTAATCTTGCCACCCTCGCTCTTGTGAACATCTATTCCATCATCTCCATATTTAAACTGAATAACATTTCCATTAGCATCTCTTACTGTATGATCATACTCTATTTTTAAATCCTGCAATGCATTAGACAGCCTTCTGTATAAATATCCTGATTTTGGTGTTCTCAGAGCAGTATCCATCAGAGAGTCCCTTCCTGTCATTGCATGGAAGAAATATTCAGTAGGGCTCAGTCCTTTTCTGTATCCTCCATAAACAAAGCCTTTAGCGCTGGGGCTTAAACTTCCTTTTTCAAAAACAGATAATGTCCTTCCGATATATCCATTTCTGATTCTGCCCCCCCTCAAAGCCTGCTGACCTACAGAAGCTGCCATTTGTGCAACATTTAAGATATTTCCAGTAGCACCAGACTTAGCCATTAGGATAGTTGAATTCTGTTCAGGGATTATTTCAAAAACAGTTTGTCCTATCTTGTTTCTTAAGCTGTTAAGATTCTGAAGTATCATCTTCTCAAGTGTTTCTTCAACAGTCAGTCCGGGCATTGAATCCAATTTCCCGTCTCTATACTGCTGGATTAATTCATCTACTTTCTTTTCAACCTGCACAGTCAAGTTGTTGTTCTTCTGCACAACATCTTCAGGCAAGTCAGTATCTGAAATAGAAGTTGTAAACCCTGTCTTTAATAAAACAGCAATTCCAAGCCTGAATAGCTTTCCAAGCAGGTCAATCCCAATATCTTCTCCATATTTTGCATAAAGAGCTCTTATCAATGTTCCATTATCCTCTCCAATAGTTGCCTTGTCAATTATACCTTCAACTAATTTTCCTCTTTCTATCTTGACAATTCTTCCATCTCTTGAGTTTCCTATGAAATCAAAATCCCTCGGTAATAAAGCACTAAACACATCTTTTCCATCAACTTCTTTTGTCTTGTTTAAGAAAAACTCCTTGATGCCAATAGAATACAGCATCTGTACTGCTTCTTCTCTCGACAGGGAAAGATCTCTTGTTAATAAGTAGTTTCCAGTAATCGCATCATTTGTACATCCTATAACATTAAATCCATTTTTTGGAGTGATGATATGGCTTTGAACCTGCATTAATATTTCTGCTTCTGCTCTTGCTTCTTCTGTTTGAGGGATGTGAAGGTTCATCTCATCTCCATCAAAGTCAGCATTATAAGGAGTGCATACCCCAGGATTCAGTCTAAATGATCTCCCTGGTAAAACTCTGATCTTGTGGCACATTATGCTCATTCTGTGCAGGCTAGGTTGTCTGTTGAATACACAAACATCACCATCAATTAAATGTCTCTCTACAATACATCCTGGAACTAAATCAGTTAGTATCTGCTCTCTTGTATCATCAGTGATCTTTTTCTTCTTTCCATCTCCAGTAATTACATAGTTGGCCCCTACATACTTCTCAGGACCATTAGAGATAAGTTTCTTTAGCCATTCTGTGTTCCAGGAAGTTACTTTTTCAGGAACTGTTAGTTCCATGGCAATTATTAAAGGAATGCCGACTTCATTAAATTTAATTTTTGGATCTGGGCTGATAACTGTCCTTGCAGCATAGTTCACTCTCTTCCCTGCCAGGTTATATCTAAATCTCCCTTCTTTGCTTTTAATCCTCTCAGATAAAGTTTTCAATGGCTGTCCTGATCTATGCCTTGCAGGAGGAACTTGAGAAATTGCATTATCAAAATAAGTAGTCACATGATATTGCAATAAGTCCCACAGATCCTCAATTATTATTTCAGGAGCACCTGCATTAATGTTTTCAAATAACCTTTGATTTATCCTGACAATATCTCCCAGTTTATGTGTTAAATCATCCTCTGATCTCTCTCCTGATTCAAGAGTAATGCTTGGTCTTACAGTAACTGGAGGGATAGGTAGTAATGTTAAAACCATGTGCTCTGGCCTTGCATACTTAGGATCAACCCCTAACAATTCAACATCCTCATCAGAAATTTTTTCAAGTCTTGCCCTGACTTCAATAGGACTTAACCTCACATCATTTTCAACATAAGTATTTGGTTTCTCAAGTTTAACTTTGTATTGCTTTGCTTCACAATGAGGGCATTTCCCTCCTTCTTTGAAAGTTTTTTTCTTCTTTAGGTCTTCATGGCTAATCAGTACATGACTGCATTCCCTGCATGTATACTTCAAAAAAGTAAGAATAGATCTTGCATATTTTATATGTATGACCGGTCTTGCAAGATCCATGTATCCAAAATGCCCAGGACATTCTTTCAGCTTTCCATTGCATGTTTTGCATCTCAACCCTGGATCAATCACTCCAAGCTTTACATCCATCAATCCCCCATCAACAGGATAACCCTCCTTGTCATAAAGCTCAGGAGTTACTATCTTAACACATGCCATCTTTTTAATCAAGGTTGGCCCCAATAGACCAAAAAAGATGCTTCCTATCTTTTTGTAAATGTATTCTTCTGTCATATTCAATACTTGCTCTTTAATACTAATTTAGGATATACGCATAATGATTTTAGTTCATCCATCAGCAATTTGAAAGCATAGCTTAATTCAACAGCTGTTATCTCTACATTGCTTCCGCACTTCAGGCAATGCCTTAGATTCCTGAACGTATCATTAATTGCCAGCATTCCGCATTTCTCGCAAACATGCACAATCGTTTTATCTGAATCAAATCTTTCTTTTAACAACAAACTAGCTCCATGTGCTACAAAGCAGTCCTTCTCCATTTCTCCGACTCTTAATCCCCCGCCTCTTGCTCTCCCTTCAATAGGCTGCCTTGTCAGCAGTTGTATCCTTCCTGATGCTCTTGCATGCAGTTTATTAGCAACCATATGTTTTAATCTTAAATAATACATATCTCCCACAAAGATTCTCGCTTTGAATCTCTCACCAGTCATTCCGTTGTAGAACACTTCAGTTCCATTCTCTCTAAATCCTAGGTTAGTTAGTTCTTTTCTTAAATCACTTTCATTTTCAACATCAAATGTTGTTCCGTCAACATATCTTCCTGCTAAACTTCCTACTTTTCCGGCAACTACTTCTATAAGATGGCTTATTGTCATTCTTCCTGGAATACTGTGTGGTGAGAAAATAATATCAGGTCTTACTCCAGAAGCTGAAAAAGGCATATTTTCTTCATCTACAATCATCCCCACAACACCTTTCTGTCCGTGTCTTGATGCAAATTTATCACCCAGTTCAGGTATCCTCTGCTCCCTTAATCTGACTTTTACAATTTTATTTCCTTCTTCATTCTCTGTAATCACGACCATATCAACAACTCCGCCTTCTCCATGCCTTATTGTTGTTGAACTTTCTCTTCTTGTGCTTGCAGCAATACTAAACTCTTCCAGCTCTCCCAAAAATCTAGGGGGGCTTGTCTTGCCTATAATAACATCATCCTCCTGCATCTCCGCCCCGTTATAAACAACACCGTCTTTCTCTAAATATCTATAATCTTTTTCAGCCCTGTACCCCTTAACCTCCTTGTCAGGAATATGTATCTCGTCAGTCAGTCCGCCACTATACCTTAGCTCTTCTGATTCATAAGGCCTGAAGTAGGTGCTTCTTGCAAATCCCCTCTGAACAGACCCTTTGTTCAGAATTATTGCATCTTCCATGTTGTATCCTTCAAAGCTCATCAGCGCAATAACGACATTCTGTCCTGCTGGATGCTTGTCATATTTCATAACCCCATGCATAAATGTCTTAACAATAGGTGTTTCAGGACAATGCAAAACACTGACATCTGTATCCATTCTCATCAAGAAATTTGTAACATACAATCCTACACTTTGCTTCTGAATCTTACTTCCCCTTATCAGCCTCGAGGAACCTCCAAAATTAGAATAAGGAATTAAACTTGTTGTTAAGCCTAAAATAACAACTGGGCTTATCTCAAGATGAGTATGTTTATTAGTCAAGTCTCCTTCTTTAAGTGCAATTAAAGTATCTTCCTCCTCTAAAGCATCAATATACTCAATAACTCCTTCATTAACCAAGTCATCCCATGATATCTCTTTCTTTATCAGTTTATTCAGATGCTCATCCGTAAACAATGACTTTCCATGTTCTACCCTTATTACAGGTCTTCTTAATCTTCCCTTAGAGCTCTCAATATAAATTTCATCTAATCTCTCCTGGTAGACTAGGTTAATATTTCCAAGTAATTTATCTCCAACTCTTTTAGCTCTGACATTTTTAAGAAACTCTCTTGGATTATCCACATGCCCTATATATTTGTTATCTAAAAACACATCAGCCATCTTGATTTAATCCCAATCCTTCTAAAATTTTTTTCAATTTTTCCTCAGGAACATCCTCTTGTGAGATGCTTCCCAGCATTGCAAGATTCTTTCTCAGACCAATGGGAGTTCCCTCAGGAGTCTCAATTGGCCCCAGTCTGCCCCAATGGGTACTATGTAATGCCCTTGCATCAAAGTTTTCTTGAGTAGTTGAAAGCAAACTCACCACTCTCTGTAAATGAGAAGTAGTTGCATTAAAATTAGTTCTGTCTATATTCTGGCTGATGCCCTTTCTTCCTCCAACCCAAACACCGGTAGCCATAGCACTCTTTATTCTTGAAGTAAGTAGCTGGTCTCTGATAATAATTCTAACTGATTGGAACTTTCCTCTTTTAACGAGTCTTTGAAAATTGTATAGCATATCCTGAATCAATGTCCTCATGTTAACTCTAAACAAGTCAGCCAATAAATCTCCGCTTAGCTTCAGCCTCTTGTCCATATAATGATCTTTGTCGCTTAATTTTAACCCCTCTTTGCTTACTATCAAAAATCTCTTTATATATTTGCAGAGGGAATATGCCTTCTTAATCCTGTCCTCAGAGTTGACACCAAGATGAGGGAACAAGTATTTATCAACCATCTCCAATGCTCTTTCAATCTTTTCTTCTCTGGATTGTGTAATCCCAATTCTCTTCGCAATAAATTCTAAGGCATCCTCCTGGTTCTTCAAATCAATGCACTCATAAAGGTTAATGAAGATATCATCATAAGTTTTGTTTTTAGAAATAGCCTCGGATATGTCCTGGTCTTTAACAAGACCCAAAGCTTTAATCACTGCAGCAACAGGGAGTCTCTTAAACCTTGTAAATGAAAAGTAAATAACCCCGTCTTTCATCTGTTCTATTAAGTGGGGTATTCTATAGCTCCCCCTCTCCGAATAAAGCCTTGCGGTATACTTGCTGGGACCAGTCTTGGCTTTATCAATAAATAACTTGTTTGAAGCTAAATCTTCAACAACAATCAAAACTCTTTCATTCCCGTTTAATATGAAATACCCCCCGGGATCATTAGGATCTTCATATGCTTCAATTAATTTGTCTTTGTCAAGACCATGCAAATGGCAGTATTTTGATTTCAGCATAACAGGAATTTTACCAATTGTAACTGTAAATGTTTCCCTCTCAACCCCGTCTATATAAGTGCTTACAGATAAATTGACTGGAGCAGAATAAGTTAATTTTCTTAATCTTGCTTCCATCGGATAAACATCTCTCTTGCTACCGTCTGCTTCTACCAGTTGTGGTTTTTCAACCTTCACTTTCCCAAGCTTAATCTTGAAATCCTGCACCTCGCTCGGAATGATTGTAGGGATAACCTCATTAGCCTCATCAACAATCTCCTGCATCCTCCTTTCCATAAAGTTATCAAATGACTTTATATTGGATTCAACAATAGAGTGCTTCGAAAAATAATTACCAATAATCTCCTTGTATCCTTTGACCATCTTAAACAACAACCCTATAAAAAAATGTTTCCCCCACAGTTGGACTTTTTCTTATAATCTTGATTACATCTCCTTTTTCAACTTCCAGTTCCTCTATAGCAGGATCTGTTTTTTTAATCTTGGGAAGCTGGCTTTTTTTGATATTGTAATGCTGTAATATCTCGCTTATCTCTTCTTTTTTCAGCTTAATGTGCTTGGGTACTAGCACATGTGTTTTTACATCAAATTTGTATACTATTTTTTTTACCATTTTATAAGTTGGGCCGAGCAGGATTTTCTGTGATGTTATCCCTAACATCCCTTTGAACCCGCGACCCCTTGGTTAAAAGCCAAGTTCTCTACCAAGCTGAGCTACCGGCCCAATTCGCCCTGACCGGGAGTCGAACCCGGGTCCCGGCCTTTCTATGTATTAAACGCGACAGGGCCGGATGATAGGCCACTACACTATCAGGGCATTTTTTTATTAATTTAACAGCATTATCACAAGCCAAAGCTAAACTTCTGAATGATTTTGTTTGTTCTCCATACATTTTAAGAAAGACTAACATCCCAGTGCAAAACGGAAAATAGATAAATATTTAAGTATTTCTATTTAACTCTGCAACCCGAATACTAATCTTGCTCCCGAGTAGCTTTTCAAGCTCTTTTAGGTGTTTTTCAGTGATTTCCCCAATTTTAGGACTCTTAGCTTCTGAGAGATAATCATAAAACTCCTTTATATCTAGTTTCTTAGCATCTCCAAATTCTTTCTTTTTAATTTCTATCTTCTGGACTGTCTTATTCTCTTTGTCCTCTTCAACCACAAACATTGCATCCTCAAATAAGTACAGCCTGCTTGTTTTATTTCCATAATTAACAACAAAGCTTGAATTCTCTATCTGGTTTGATTTCCTCCTTTGGATGTTTTCTCCAACATTTTTAATGAATATTCTGGCAGTTCTTCTCACTTTTTGAGACTCTGCCTTATTCAGTTTCTTTTTAAGATTTTTTAGTTCATTAAATCTTTCTAGTTGTTTCTTTGAAATTTTCTTGTCTTTTGCTAATTGTTTTACCCCGGTTTCAATATTATTTGATTTAGTCTCATAAAACTCAAGTAATTCTTTTGCGCTTGATTCAACCTCCTCAGCAACATCTTTTAATTTCTTTGTATCAAATCTGGTTTCAAGAACATTAAATAATTTCTTTACCCTCTGCAGGTATTCATTTGCTCCCTTCAGCAACCTATCAATTTCTGCTCCTTTGACGTCTTTTAAAGTTCCGTGCTCTATATCTTTGTAATATTTTCTTATCTCCTCTAAATTCTTAACATACTTGTCCTCTAATATCTTCTCTTTTTTCACAAAAACTTCTCTCAATAAGCTGATGGTTTCAGCAGGGGTAGGTGGATTTAATCCATACAACATAAGTGCTGCCTGAGCAGGGTTAAGCATTGCATAATAAAGATCTTCTCCAACAACACTAAGCAATTTCCCTCTTGTCCTCTCCAGTAATTTCTCTCCTAAATCCATCTGCATATCTATCGCTTCAGAACTTGGTTTTATTCTCCCCATCTTTAGCAATAGTTTCCATGGCATAAACACCCCTCTGTCATATAGAGGAACTCCATCTCTCAAGAATGTGAAGATTACAGGATTAGCATCTTTAACACTTTCCCAGAAGTCTGTCAAGATATAAGTCTGAACATGAAATTGTTTATTCACCCCAGTCATTCTTGATGCTTCAGATCCCTGTCCAATAATAATAGCTCTTAACTTATCTTTCAACTCAAACCTTGACATCCTTTTAACGTCTGTATCATCAACAACAACATAAACATCTATGTCATTGCTCTTTTTGTCTCCTCTAAACAAACTGCCAGCAGCAACATAGCTTACTATATACTTGTCAAATTTCCTCAGCACCATTGATTTATGCACTTCAGAAATTCTTATCGCTGCTAAAAAGTCTTTAGGATCATAAATTGTCACACCCACCGAGATTAGTCTTAACAACTCATATTTCCCATCAAAACAATTCTCCTTTAATTCATCTAGCAAAAGAACTTGCGGTTTGATATTGTCATTTATCCCCTTGACCATCTTCCCTGCTTCAATGCTCACTCTATCTGCAAAGTCATATTTGTTTACTTTCTTATCAGCAGGGTTGCTCAATAAAACAAGAACATCTATAGCATTTTTATCTATTTCTGGAGGTTTTTCTCCAGGATAGAGAGGCTGAAAATTTTTGTCAGGCTGTTTTGGTGGCAGTAATACAACTCCCACCAAATTTTTTTTATAGTCCTTCAATAGTAAATCTTTGAATTTTTCAAGATCCTTCTTAATTTGGTCAAACTTTTTCTTAATTTCTTCCTGCACTTGAGAATCAAGAGGTTGTAGTGGATCCATTATACTATTCTCTTTTATTATCCTTTTTTAAATCTTTCTTTTTAAGGAAATAAAAGCCCACTGCGAGTAGGATAAATATTATTGTTAATGATAAAGCCAGAACAAAAATCTTATCAAAAGCGGGGGTTATCCATGCAGCTAACAATTCTTTAACCGGAGCTAAAGGAATTGCTCCTATCTGAATCTTTTCTGCTAACAAATCTCCAACCAGCAAATTCTGTATCACCTTGTAATAGATTGCTGCAAGACCAGAGGTTACAGCACCCTTTACACAGATTTTGTAAGACGCCTTTTTCCAGTCCATATACCCTAAAAATGTAAACAAAACTCCAAGAACAATAAGAACAACACTCCCGGTTATGACCTTTTTTGATGCCTGTTCAAAACTTTTTATCTTATCTGCTAACTCATCTATCTGCTTATTAACCTCATTCACCCCCTGGCTCAAACTGGGATTATTTTCCACTAATTCCTTGGGATTTTCTTCTATTTGCCTCAGTATATAACACTCTTCTATCTCAGAGTTGGTTTCACAAACAGATCTAATTTCTTCTAATGAACTATATTGGCTCTCTTGCAGCATCAAAGTTTCTAAAAACTCAGGGGAAGCAAACAAACTCTCAACCAACTCCTCTCCTTTCCCTCTTAGCACATCCACATCTCCAGTAACATATCCGGCTAAGATACCAGCCAGTAATAAGGTAAGTCCTAGACCGAAGAATGCACCTCCAAGAAATCTACTCACCCATCCAAGCATCCCCAACTTATCTCCTCCTGAATAAAATATAGACAATTATTACAATGATGGCTAACACAAACAATGGAATATCAGGAAGTAGACCAAATCTGCTTATTAGCCAGACCACAATTAATAAAACAAGTAATGTCCCTAGACCCCAGCTCTTTCTATCACTTTTTAAGCTTCTTTCAAACTCTTTTCTGAACTTCCTGTCATTGAGAAGCTTCTTCATATGCCTATCCAAAAGCCCATCACCTCTAAAAGGAAATATATTTCTCGTTATATAAATGTTTCTTAAAAAAGCTAGTCTTTTAAATTATTCTACAAATAAACTTAAAGAGGTGACTAATTAAGGTAGGACGAATTTCAAATGCCAGAAGATAAATATATGCGCACATTAGATGGCTTAGAAGTTAAGATTCCCTCAACTGCACTTAATGTTTATGAAATCCAGAGGAAGTATTCCTCCAGCAGAAGAGTAGATTTAACTGGTCCAAGTCTTGCTCTAGATTTAATTACCTGTGGAGATTTACCAAATAGTGCCGCAGAAGCTTCAATCTCATTTAAAGCTGAAGGTATTGTAAGAAGAAAAACAGGCAATAGACTTCTAAGTGTGGGGTATACTATTTGTGCAATAGATGATCTCTGTGATGATGGATGCCTGGGTTTAGGGAATGAGGGGATTAGGCAACTTCTAAAATTAAGTTGAGAAGGATTAATCACAGGATTAGACCTCACCAAACTAATGGAGACCCCCCAAATATTAGACTCTATCTTCAGGAAAGTAAAAACAGTAATTGAATTAGAGATAGAAAGAGGGAATGAAACAGCAACAGTGCAGTACGAATCTATGAATGATACAGTCAGCAGAATATATTGCGAGTGGTGGGATTTGTTTAGAGGTCGGCTTGAAGAAAGGTATCTTCTACTACTGTGCAGAATTGCTCCTGAGTATAAAGGAACATTAAGAATGCCTTCTCAGGTATTAGAAGGGCGTATTTCCACACAAGAACTGATTCATGAGGTTAATAACGGTTTGGTTGATGAAATCTCAAGACATTTAAGAAACTAAAAAAAGTCAAGCTCTTCCTTCATTAATCTCTCATTGATCTCTCCTTTAAGATTTTTAAACAGCAGTTCCTTAACCTCTTTTTTGTGGTTGCTTAATAGCCAGGCTAATTTAACAACAGTCGTTTCAGGAGTCATATCGTTTAAATGCCCTAAAACACCAATTTTCTGCATCTCTCTTTCATTAGAATAAACATTAAGGTTTAGCCTTCCATAAATTGTTTGAGGGGCCAAAACCACAACTGTTTTCTTTGTTAATGTTTTCAAGGCATTGAATATTTTCTTATGCTCCAAGGTATGTCTGTCCAATGCACTCGTCGGTAAATTCCCTATGCCAGACGCTTCTATGACCAGCCCGTCATAACCTTTATAAAACAAAAATTGTCTAGCATCCATGTTGATTGTAGTTTTTAGTAATCCTATCTTGAGCTTTTCATTGAACAGCTTCAAATTTAATTTCCCGTTGCTGCTCCTGCTGTAAGGTTTATCAATATATTTTATCTCTCCTTTCCTGTAATCAACTAAAGCCCAGGGTTTTGCATTGATCGGTTTAAATGCATCTCTCCTTGAAGTGTGCATTTTTCTAGTTTTCAGCCCGGGAAGTATGGCACAGTAATCATCATTCAGGTTGTTATGCATGCAAACCCCCACTTCGCATACATCAGAATTAACAGCAAAATAAACTGCATTTATCAGGTTCATTCCAGCATCACTGCTTCCCCGATCAGAGCTTCTTTGGGCCCCAACCACTAAAACAGGAACAGTTAAGTTCTCCAGGGCTAAGGCCAAAGCTGCAGAAGTGTAATGCAGGAAGTCAGTTCCATGGGTAATCACCACCCCCCCAGCTCCCTTGTCTATCTCTTTCTTGATCTCCTTGGCTAAAATATTAAAGTGCACAAACCTAAGATCCTGGCTCCAGATATTCCATATCAACCTGGAATTTATTGTTGCTATATCATTTAGCTCAGGAAACATATTCACAATTTCTTCAGGTTTAAACTGAGGAGAAACAGCTCCTGTTTTATAGTCCACCTCACTCGCAACAGTTCCTCCAGTATGGAGTATAGATATTTTTTTTAGACCTTTTTTTATCTCATGTTTACTAACTGCTTTCTCCTTTCTAATCTTTTTTATTTTCCTTATCCCATCGATATTCTTCTTATTAATCCCAATGTTGTATCCAGAACTTAATTTGATTGTGACAACTTCTTTTTTAGATGATTCCAGCAGAACTCCTGTAAGAGTTTTGCCCTTTGTAACCACTTCCACAACATCACCGTTGGTAAACTTACTCATACAAAAATTCAATCATTAGGAATATAAAAAACTTGTCAAAAATGAAGCGTATACTCTAAAATATATATTATTTTTAATAA
Source organism: Candidatus Woesearchaeota archaeon (assembly GCA_018302725.1). GTDB lineage: Archaea > Nanobdellota > Nanobdellia > SCGC-AAA011-G17 > GW2011-AR20 > JAGVZJ01. The sequence goes on from JAGVZJ010000026.1 coordinate 19,518, forward strand.
ATGTTTAAATATAAGATAAATGTATAAAATAAGAATAAGTTAATGATTTTAATTTGGGCGTTAAAATCATAAACACATTTGGGTTTGCGAATAACGTTTATCTATGTTGGGCATGTATAAACGCTTTTTCTAAGAAAGAGATATGTTGAACTATAATATAAATGTTGTTATAGTGAAATATATATCTTAAAAAATAATAATCAAAGTAAACAAGAGAGGGGGAAGGCCAAATGGACTTTTTAATACAAAACGCTTTGCAAGAAGCAAAAGAAAGTAAAAACTTCAACAGCTTTGAAGTTGGAAAAGCTAATATAAAGGTTATTGGTGCTGGAGGAGCAGGAACCAATATGACTTCTTGGTTATACAAGAAAGGGATACAAGGTGCAGAAATTTTTGCTGTGAATACAGACAAACAACATCTGGATATTTCTGAAGCCGATAGTAAGATCTTAATCGGAAGAGATCTGACAAAGGGTCTCGGAGCTGGAGGCTATCCTAATGTAGGTACAGAAGCTGCTAAAGAAAGCCTACAAGATATAAAAGAGGTCCTGTCAGGATCTGATATGGTATTTGTATGCGCAGGAATGGGAGGAGGTACTGGTACAGGAGCAGCTCCGGTAATAGCTAAACAAGCTAAAGATGCTGGATCTATTGTAATTGGAACAGTTACAATGCCTCTTAATATTGAAAAAGCTAGAATTGACAAAGCTGAGTTCGGTTTACAGCAATTAAGACAAGTCTGTGATACAGTAATTGTTATAGACAATAACAGGTTGGTTACAATTGCAGGAAATCTTCCATTGAAGCAGGCTTTTGCAGTGGCAAACGAATTAGTTTCTACCATGATAAAAGGAATTGTAGAGACTATTGCTGTGCCTAGTCTTGTTAACCTAGATTATGCAGATGTAAAGGCTATAATGACAAATGGAGGAGTATCCATCATAGGTATTGGAGAATCTGACACAGACAATAGAGTTGATGAAGCTGTGAAGAGAGCATTAAGCAACCCTCTATTAGATGTAAGCTACTCTGGAGCAACAGGAGCTCTTATCCATATAACTGGAGGAGAAGACTTGACATTAGATGACGTAAGTAGGGTAGGAGAGGTTGTAACAGAAGCTCTTGATCCAGATGCACAGGTTATCTGGGGTGCAAGAATCTCCGATGATATGAATGGCAAGCTTAGAGTTATGGTAATAGTTACAGGAGTAAACTCACCATACATCCTTGGAAGACAGAACATATCACAATCATCCGAATCTAGTAGAAGGCTCGGCAACGAGCTGGGTATCGAGATGGTAAAGGCGCATAAAGGATTTCTCTAACCCCCTTTTTGCCTTTGGCTAATGCTTTCCCCAAGCATTAGCTGCTTTTTTTTCTTTTTTTAATAA
>JAGVZJ010000027.1 GCA_018302725.1 Candidatus Woesearchaeota archaeon
CATAATAAGGATAAGTTTAGGGATAATCATTCGAAAGTGCAGGTGTTCATGCTTGAAAATGATAGTAAAACTATTGCAATGGAGGTGCCTGTTTGGTTAAACGGCGGGGAGTTTAAGTATTTCTCTAAAGTGTTTAATAGTAAAGAGCCGTTAACTGGCCATATTGACATTGTAAGAATAGAAGATGATAAAATTTGGGTTTGGGATTACAAACCAAATGCAATAGAGGAGAAGTTTGCTGCTACCCAAATTTATTTTTATTGCTTGATGCTGAGCAATAGAACTGGAATACCTCTTAAAGAGTTTAGATGTGGCTACTTTGATGACAAGTATGTATTTATATTTGACCCTAATTCTGTTGATTTAGACATAAGAAGTCTTAATGACTTTTGAAATCAAATAATGAATGTTGTGTTGTGGACCTTAACAAATCATCAAAAGAAACATTGTAAAAACATAAAACAGAGTCTGCAATCGGCTTAATCTGCTTGTTTATGTAGTGATCATAATTTATTTTGTGTTTTTGATTTTGAATCGGTTCAGGACCATCTGTTGTTATTACATATTCTATAATATTAGAGGTTATCTTTTTTAGTTTTTTTGCTGCCTGAACATGCTGAGGATTAATTTTAGTGTATTCTTTCAGGTCTTTGCTTATGGCTTTTCTATAAATTAGCAAGTCATCATGCATTCCATCCTTTAGCTCTTTTACAAATTTCTTCACATATTCCGAAACTTCTTCTTTGTGGAATATCCTGTTAAGTAATTCTAGCTGGAATTTTTTAGAAGCTTCGGTCCAGTCTCTTCTTGCAGACTCCAGACCAACAAAGTCAATCTTTTCTTTTCCATCTTGTTTTAATAAACCTGCATAACGCTTTTTTGCCCCTTCCTCCCCTCCGCGAATTTTTGGCATTAAAAATTTAATATAATTTTTTTCAAATTCCAGTTCTAATTTTGATTCTCTTTTGTATATTTCTTTTATGTGTTTTTTATAGAAAGTGTTTATTTGACTTTCAATTGTCCTTCCTAGTTTTTCTGCTTCGATTGAAGAAGTTAAACTAGTACTTACAAATATGCTGTCAGTGTCGGAATAAATGACTTCTACGCCTTTATATTCTTCTTCTATCTTCTTTGCAGTTGATTTAATTAAAGATTGACCAAAGTGGGTTATTGCATTTGCTATTTTCATATTAAAAAACCTTGAGGCTGGAGAAGCGATACTTCCAAAAATTGAATTCATTGTTATCTTTATTGCCTGAGAAGCTAATTCCTTCTTTTGCTGCTTTGCTTTAGCCCTTTCTTTGAATAACCTTTCCAAAATTTTGGGGATTATACCTTCTTCGTTTTTGAAATAAGCTTTATTTGGGGATTCTATGCAGTTTTTTTCTTTTTTCTCTCTAAAAGAATATGGATCTATATTAAACGTCCTCATGACAGAGGGATATAGAGATTTAAAATCGAAAACTAAAATATTATCATATATCCCTGGCTTAGAAGACATTACATATCCTCCAGTTATACCTCTTTCTTTTAGTGAGAATTTTCCTGTTGGAACGACTATTCTTCTTTTTATTGCTTCTCTGATGTATAAGGAATCTAATGAAGCTATAGAAGCATTTACTCTGTCTATTGGCATACCTGTCAACATTGACCTTTGTATTACAAGGTTGATCAATTCGGTCTTTTCCAGAATTTGGTAGACTAATTGTGCATCTTCTAGATTATATTTTGCTAATGACCCTTTGTCTTGTTTGAACTGCCTTTCAATTTCCTCTACTTTATTCTCTTTTGAAATTAGTTTCTTTTTACCGAGTAATTCACTCGCTACTGTTTCCAGTTGATAATTTTCAAATTTTCTCTCTCTTACAGAAGGAGCGTCTTTTAAGTAAGGATCACGGATTAGATTTAAAGCATCTAAAGCTTGCCTTCCATGGATGTCTATCTTGCTTGTTTTGAAGAAATCTTTCTCTATCGAGAGTTTGCTTGCATCTCCTGATCTTCCAAGAGAGAATTTTATTTTGTATTTATCATAAAAATGTTTTAAAACAACTAAGTCAAAATCAATGAGATTCCATCCTGTTATGATATCGGGGTCTTCTTTTTTGATGAATTCATTTAACTTCTCTATAAGCTCTTTTTCCGTTTGGCAGTTCTCTGCATTTTTTATTTTTTCTTTTGAGACCATTAAGACCTTTTGGGCATTATTAGAGAACAGGGCTACAGAATAGAGGTTTTTTTGATTCTGAGAAGTTTCTATATCCAAAGAGAGTATCTTTAATTCAGGATGATAAGTTGAAGGTGTTATTTTAGGTTCTATGTACACTTTGTCTGTATATTTCCCCTTTTCATAGCTTCCCTCTATATCTACTGTACCTCTTAAATCATGATTGAACAAAAATCTGTAAGCAAACCTTATATCTGCTTCATAACATTCAACTTTTTTCTTTTCAAGCTTTTCTCTTAATTTAGGAACATCTGCCGGAACATCTAGAATTATCCTAGACATCTTCTTGCCTTTAAAATTTTTAAAGTCTGTTCCTTCCGAATCAAATTTAGCCAATTTTTTTGCCTTGGACAGTTTAGATGACTCTATATAGAAATAAGGCCTGTAGTAATTCTTAGTTGAAAATGACTCTCCATTTTCCAGCCTACCATACAGTAAGATGTAAGCCTTGTTATCCTCTACGCTGTAGGTGGGGTAAAGAATGAAACCCTTCATATAAACAAACCATATACATTTTTATATAAATCTATTGAATAAGTTTTGAATGGAAGATATGAAAGACTGGATAAAGGCAGGAAAAATAGCTGCTGAGGTATTAGATTATGGATGTGGCATGGTCAAATCAGGGATTTCTTTATTGGAAGTTACAGACAAAATAGAAAATAAAATAGAAAAGTCAGGTGGAAAATGCGCTTTTCCGGTCCAGTTTTCAATAAACGATTTAGCTGCGCATTATACTGCTTCTTTTGATGATAAAACCAAGTTTAAGAAAGGAGACTTGGTTAAACTAGATGTAGGTGTGCATGTTAACGGGGCTATCGGAGATAATGCCAGAACTATTGACCTTGGAAATAATAAAAAAATTGTTGATGCGAGCTTAGATGCGTTAAATGAGGTCATAAAATTGGTAAGAGAGGGCACAAAATTATTTGAGATCGGGAGAGTTATTGAAAAAACAATCCTGTCTAAAAAACTTAAACCTATAAAGAACCTGTCCGGGCATTTGATAGAGAGGTATACTGAGCATGCCGGGTTTAATGTACCCAATTTTGATAATGGTGATACAACTGCTTTAGAAGAAGGGATGGTTATTGCAATAGAGCCCTTTGCAACAAATGGAATGGGCATGATAAAGGAGGGCAAAAATTCCGGGATATTTATGATTGTTAGCGACAAAAATATCAGGGATAATATAAGCAGGGAGGTCCTGAATTTTATTAATGAGGAATACTCTACATTGCCTTTTTGCAAGAGGCAGTTATTAAACCATTTTTCAGAATTTAAAGTTAATTTTGCACTTAGGAACCTGACGAAAAATGAGATTATAAGGGAGTATAACCAATTACCGGAAGCTAGCGGAGGGTCTGTAAGTCAGGCAGAGCACACAGTCTTAGTTGAGATAGATGGATGCAAGATACTCACACGATGTTAAGCAAGCTAAAATATGAACTGAAACAAATTGCTAATCCTGAAAAAGCCACTATTTTACAGAAATTTTTCAAAACTGGCAAGGGAGAATATGGGGAAGGGGATATTTTTTTAGGGGTGACTGTTCTAGAACAAAGAAAGATAGCGAAAAGATATGTTGATTTAGACTTAAAAGATATAAAGGAATTACTTTCTAACAAAGTACATGAATATAGATTAACTGGTTTTCTTATTCTTATTTATAAATTTGAGAAAGCTGATGAGAAAGAAAAGAAAGGCATTGTAGACTTTTATTTGAAAAATATTAAATCAGCAAATAACTGGGATCTGATTGATTGTGTTGCTGATAAAATTCTGGGGAGTTATCTGATTAACAAAGACAAGGAAATCTTGTATGAACTTGCTAAAACTGACAATTTATGGAAAAAAAGAATAGCTATTATTTCAACTTTTGAATTTATTAAAAATAACCAATTTGAAGATACTTTGAAAATATCTGAAATACTGTTAAATGATGAACATGACTTAATCCATAAGGCAGTTGGATGGATGTTGAGAGAAGTTGGGAAAAGAGATATTGAAATTGAAGAGGCCTTTTTGAAGAAATACTATAAAACTATGCCCCGGACTATGCTTAGATATGCAATTGAGAAGTTTGATGGTAAAAAGAAAGAGTTTTACATGAATAGGAAAATTTAATAAATAGTTAAAGAATAGCTAAATCAGGTGTTTTTATGAATTCAAGAAAAAAAGGTGCATTGGAACTTTCTATGAACACAATTGTTATTGTAGTTATAGGCGTTACACTTTTAGTTTTAGGATTAGGATTTGTTACTGGAATCTTCGGAAATCTTGAAAGTTTGACTCGGAATGTTTTTGGAGAAGCTGAAAATTCCATAAACCAAATTGCCACACATAATGAAAAATTAACTATCCCTGGAGAGATAATGGTTAAACAGGGAGAAACTGCATCTTCCAAGGTATGGGTGGTTAATGAAGAACCTCAAAGCAAAACATTTACGATTGATATAACCGCTGCTTCTGAAAACAATGCTGGCACTGGAATAAAAATCTTAGTCCCACAAAAACAAGCAACTGTTGAGACAGGCGGAGAAATTGGCTTTTCAGTTGGTATAGATGTTGCTGATAACATTCCTAAAGGCTTATACGGATATAATGTTAATATAGGGCCTAGTAATTATGCTCAAAGTTCATTCTTTGTGAATGTAGAATAAGTTTATAAAGAATTTTTCATTTTCTTTTCTATGGTTTTGAGGGTATATAACACTTTAACGAGGAAGAAGGAAGTTTTTAAACCATTAAAAAGTAAGAAGGTTAAACTATTTGTATGCGGGCCTACGGTTTATGACTTTTCTCATATGGGGCATGCCAAAACTTATGTTCAATTTGATTTCATTGTCAAATACCTTAGATGGAAAAAGTATGATGTATTTTATTTACAAAATATAACCAATATTGATGACAAGATAATAGCAAGGGCTAATGAAAGAGGAATTAGTTCTGAGAAACTAGCAAATGAGTTTGAAAAAAAGTTCTATGAAGACATGGAAAAAATTGGCGTTAATAGTGTAAATAAATATGCGAGAGCCACTGATTATATTGACCAAATAATAAAACAGGTTAAAAGACTTTTAGAAAAAGGCTTTGCTTACAAAATTTCAGATGGTTATTATTTTGACCTGACAAAGTTTAAGGAATATGGAAAATTGGCCAGAAGAACTGTACAGGAAGCTGAAGATGGGGTTTCAAGGATAGATGATAATTCTGAAAAAAAGAATAAGGGAGATTTTTGTTTGTGGAAGTTTTACAAAAAAGGAGATCCTGGCTGGGATACTGAGTTAGGAAAAGGAAGACCTGGTTGGCATATAGAAGACACTGCTATTACTGAAAAAGAATTTGGCGTGCAGTATGATGTGCATGGTGGTGCTATAGACCTGATATTTCCTCATCATGAAGCAGAGATTGCACAGATGGAATCAATTTCTGGAAAGAAACCTTTAGTTAAATACTGGTTACACACTGAATTTTTAAAAATAGACAAAGAAAAGATGAGCAAGTCATTGAAAAATTTCACAACAATAAGAGAAGTCCTTGATAAATATGATGGAAGAGTGGTAAGGTACTTTTTCGTTTCAAATCATTACAGAACTCCTTTGAATTTTTCATATGAAATCTTAGACCAAAGTAAAAATAGTTTAGACCGGTTGAATGAATTTGTAAGGAAATTAAGAAATAGCAAAGAAAAAGACGATTTAAACATTATAAATAAAACGAAAGAAAAAATTGTTAAGGCTCTTGATGATGACTTTGATACACCAAAAGCATTTTCTTACATTTTTGATTTTATGAGGAATGTAAACAAGAAAGGTGGCGGGAAGAAGAGCTATGAGTTTATCGTTGAGATAAATAATATACTTGACGTACTTGATCTTAAAGAAGAAAATATTCCAAAAGAGATTTTAGAACTAGCTAAAGAACGAGATAGATTAAGAAAAGAAAAGAAGTGGGATGAGGCAGATAAAGTGAGAGGAAAATTAAAGAAAAAAGGTTATATTATTGAAGATAATGAAAGGGGGTTTAAAATTAAAAAATTAACCTAGATAAGTTGGAATTTCTTTTAACCCCGCTCTTGCCTTCTGGAGATAAGAGTTTTCTATATCTTTGTATCTCTCAAAAATATCCTTGGATACTGAAGGCTTTACTCTCTTTAATGCTTTCTTGAAATGAGACATGTTGACTTCTTTTGCGTCTATGCTTTCCCTTAAAGCTTCTATCCCTGCTTCCCTACACAATGATTCTATATCCGCCCCTACATAACCATCTGTCGATGTTGCCAACTCTTTCAGATCCACATCCTGAGTAAGAGGCATTTTCTTTGTGTGGATTTTAAGTATCTGAACTCTCCCTTCTTCTGAAGGAGGCGGCGTTAACATTAATCTGTCAAACCTACCTGGCCTTAGTAATGCTGGGTCAACTACATCTGGCCTGTTTGTTGCTCCAATAACTATCACGTCATTTAATTCCTCTAGCCCGTCCATTTCTGCAAGGAGGGTATTAACCACTCTTTCTGTTACGTTTCCCTCACCTTCATATGCCCCTCTTCTTGGGGCAATGGCATCTATCTCATCCAAGAAAATTATTGTTGGTGCAGCCTGCCTGGCCCTTTCAAAAACTCTTCTAATTCCTTTTTCGGATTCTCCAACCCATTTGTTTAATAACTCGGGGCCTTTTACTGATATAAAATTAGCTTCAGTTTCTTTTGCTACTGCTTTTGCCAATAGTGTTTTACCTGTTCCTGGTGGACCATACATGAGTACTCCCCTTGGAGGCTTTATCCCTAACCTTTTGAATACTTTTGGATTTTTCAAAGGCCATTCTATAGTTTCCTTAAGCTCTTTTTTTATACTGTTCAACCCTCCGATTTCTTCCCATCTAACATTCGGAGTTTCTATTAATACTTCTCTCAAGACACTTGGTCTTACAATCTTTAATGCTTCCTGAAAATCCTTAGATGTAATTTTTAAGTCTTCTAAAATTTTTTTGGGTATCTCTGATTTTTCTCCTAATTTTATATCTGGAAGTATTCTTCTCAACACATTCATAGCTGCTTCCTTTGTTAAAGCGGACAAGTCTGCACCTACAAATCCATGAGTTACATCTGCCAATTTTTCAAGGCTTACATCTTTTGTTAGAGGCATTAATCTCGTGTGGATTTTAAGTATGTTTAACCTGCCTTTCTTGTTTGGAACCCCTATTGAAATTTCCCTATCAAATCTTCCTGGTCTTCTTAATGCAGGGTCTATTGCATTTGGTCTGTTTGTTGCTCCAATAACAATTACTTTCCCTCTCTTTTTCAGCCCATCCATCTGAGTTAGTAGTTGAGAAACAACTCTTCTTTCTACCTCACCATAAGTTTCTTCTCTTTTAGGAGCAATAGCATCTATCTCATCAAAGAAAATTATTGAAGGCGCATTTTTTTCAGCTTCTTCAAATATGCTCCTTATCTTTCTTTCTGATTCTCCGTAAAATTTATTCATAATTTCAGGGCCGTTGACTAAAACAAAGTTAGCTTCTGACTCATTTGCTACTGCTTTTGCCAATAGTGTTTTACCTGAACCTGGAGGGCCATGTAATAAAACTCCTGCAGGAGGCTGTATTCCTAACTTTTCAAATATTTCCGGATGTTTTAGGGGTAATTCAACCATCTCTCTTACCTTTGTTACTTCTTCTTCTATACCCCCTATATCTTCATACGTCACCTCAAGAACTTTCTCTTCTGAAATCTCTACTGCCTTAGGGTTTAAAGTTATTGAAGTAGATTCTGTGATTAAAATAGGATCGGTTTTTGGAGTTGTTGATACTACAATAAATCTTAATCCTGCTAAACCAAATGTACCTATTGAGAATGTTTCATCAAACATATTATTAAAAACGTCTTCAAAGAAAGGTGATTCATTCATCGTTCTTTTTCTTTGTCTGACTCCCCCAGGAACTATTATATCTCCTTTTACAACGGCTCTTCCAACCAAAACTCTTTTGAATAGTTCTGGGTCCGCTCTTACCATTACTCCTTTCTGTGCTGGAGCAATGACTATTGAGGTGGCTTCCTTAATATCCGCTTTTCTTACTCTAACATTTTCACCAATGCCTGTTTTTGCATTTCTTCTTAGAATTCCATCCATTCTGATGATTGATTGACCTACGTCTGTTGGATATGCCCTATCTACAATACCTACGGTGATTCTTGCTCCTTCTATTTCTACAATATCTCCTGAATGAACTCCAATGTTGTGCATGGTTTCAGAATCAATCCTGACTATTCCTTTATATGCTTCTTCCTGCAAGGCTTCCATGACCTTCAACTTTGTTTCCTTTTTTTCCATTTTTAACCTTTAATATACAAGTTTTAATAAAGCTTTCTTAGCCTTTTTGAAAAAAATATTGATAATTTTTCGGGCTCTTCCAAACACATCCTTATAGTTTCTTCCATTTCTTTCTGCGTTTCCTCCTGAAAATGGATTATTTCTTTTGGAATTGAAATTGTATAAGAATTACCAACCATTCTTAATTTTACTCTGAACTCTTTGTCTCTTATTTTCTGAAATTGTTTTAATTCTTCTAAATCCCCTGGATGGAATACTTTTTTATTGCAGTTTTGGCAATGCAATGCCCTTAAAGTATAACCATCTTTCTGCGCAGTTCCTTTCTGCATCTGAGTATTGCAAGTACTGCATAAAATTCTTTGATTGAATAGGTCTTCCATGTGTATACTTGATGTGTATATACCTTGTATATAAATATTTCGGTTGCGCTGGCTTTGCACCATAACCTAATTTTGCACCAAAATTAAAAAAGCTATAACTATAATCATTCGTTTCTTAATGCATCAACAGGATTTAATCTTGATGCTTTTACTGCGGGTAATGTTCCTGAGGCCATTCCAACAATAAATGCGAATCCAAGACCAAAGAGAATTATTGTAGGACTAATCGGCACCTTAAGAAAACCGTATCCTCCTTGTTTAGCAGCTAAAGTTACTATCTGGCCAATACCTATTCCTATTGCAACACCAAAAAGACCGCCAACTAATCCAAGAAGTCCTGATTCAATAAGGAATATGGTTAATATATTTTTATTTTTAGCACCTATACTTTTCATGATTCCTATTTCTCTTGTTCTTTCCAAAACACTAGTGTACATTGAGTTCATGATTCCAATCCCTCCAACAACTAAAGAGATTGCTGCAATACCTATAAGCACAATTTGTACAACTCCGAGTATGTTGTTTATTTGCTGTGCTATCTGTTCTGCGGTTAATACCTGGTAGTTTTCATCATCCCTTGCCTTCTTTAATTCTCTTTCTAATTTTTTCTGCGTTTCAGGAATATTAACTCCTTCTTTTGCCTGCGCTATGATAATATCAACGTGATCTGGCTCATTGAATGCATCCCTATATGCATCAAGAGGAATATTAATTGAATTGTCATCCTGAGCATTGCCTATCTCTTTCATTATTCCGACGACCCTGAATTCTTCCCCATTAATTTCTAATTTACTTTTCAGCCTTACTTCCTTATCAAACATCTCATTTGCAACCCTGTAACCAATCAATGCTACCTTCTTTTCACCAGTTCTTATGTTTCTGCCTTCTTCTACTTCAATACCTACATCCTGGAAGGCTTTTGAGTAATCTTCAGCAGGCAATCCTTGCACACCTGTAAACTTTACTTCATTAGAATACTTGATTTCTGCTGTTGTAAACAGAGTAGGAGTTACATATTTGAATTCTGAGAGTCTTTTAACTGTGTCCACATCTTTTTCTGTTAATCCTGAAGAGGCTGAACCTGGACCTTGAAAACCTTTTGCAGATATCAAAATCCTGCCTGCCCCAAATGTAGAGAATTGTTCTTCAATGCTTCCTTTTAATCCCTGAGAAACAGATATCAAAGCTATAATTGCAGCTACTCCAATAATTATACCTAGAACTGTCAACCAACTTCTAATCTTGCGGTGGAGAATGTTGTTGACAGCGAACCGTAAATAGTCGTCTATCATTCTTTAATGAGACTTTTTAGTTTTTCAGGAATCTTTTTCAGATTCTTTATCCTAAACCATAAGATAAACCTGAATATCTTCCTGATTGTCTGCTTTGCTCCATATCTCAATCCAAAATCAATACTCCTCTCGCGTCTCCAACCTTTGATTACGTAGTAGATGAATAAAATTACAATGATGTAAATTATTAGCCTACCAATTCCGCCGTTTGCCTTTGTTAGACCATACTTTGCTGCAGTCCTTTGATTGTAGACCTTTAATGGCAGGTTGAACTGGCTTGTGAACTCCTTGTTGTATGAATCTTTGTAGGTTAGTTCTAATTTCAATACAGGATTCTTCTTATTTACATGGATATTAAATGAGGCTGTTTGAAAATCATCAGGTTCGAGGTTCCCCATGTAATTTTTTGCTGTAGACACAACCTCATAATCAGGAGACTCCAAGACGGTTAAACTTATGAATTTTATTTCTGAAGGACCTACATTACTCACAGAGATTGTGATTTCCCCTGTCTGACCTGGCAGAATAACTTCTGTGTCCTCTATATTAAGATCTAATTCCGGTTTTGAATAGATTAGCAAACCTAGTGTGTCATTTTTGTTGAACTTATTGTCTCTGTCATCTAAGAAGTTTAAAATTAAAGGAATCTTGTATGGTTTTGATTCTGCATCTGTGTCAGCGATTAGACTGAAGTGCACCTCAGCTTCTTCTCCTGGGTTCAACAATCTTATTTTTTTCTCTGCAGTTGTTTCTAATGGTGTGAAAGGAGCATATTTTAAATCCAACATGACCGAGATGTCCCTCATTGAAGTTGTTGCTGCATTTTTTAATGTTAGATTTAAGTCCGCTTTATGCCCTGGCTGAATTGATTCCGGGGATGTTGAGATGGAGGTTACTGCCAAAGCAGATTCTACTGATCTTATGTCTATCTCTATAAATCCTGAACTTAAAACATCTGAGAATTCATCACTGGAATACTTGAATTTTATTCTGCTGATCCCGTCTGGAGCATCAGAAGCAACTTTTAGCCTGTAAATGGTGTCTACTGCTTCAGTTTCTTTTAATGTTCCGATTTCTGTTGTTGCTGAACCAGACTCAAGAGTAAAAGGATAACTTTCAATCAGAGTTATTTTTAAATTCTTAAAATCATTCGTTCTTGTTTTTGTAGACAGGGCTTCCACCCTTATCTTTATATCCATGAATTCTCCCGGCTTTACAGGATTAGGATCCTGGTTGAGCAAAGAGATTCTAATAAAATTTTGCGGGAAATTTGCAATAGAATCCTGGGCAGATACTGGAACCATTGATATAACCAGCATCAACAGCAAAATAACCACTATTTTTTTCATGCGCCTACCCTTCCATCTACCAAGTGGATTATTCTCTGAGCGTATTTTGCTAATTTTTCATTGTGTGTTATCATAACAATGGTTTTGTTTTCTTTTTTGTGTAAATCAGATAACAAACTCATTATGTCATTTTCAGTTTTGGAATCTAAATTCCCGGTTGGCTCATCTGCAAGAATCACTTCCGGATTATTAGCTAAAGCTCTTGCAATCGCAACTCTCTGCTGCTGCCCTCCGGATAATTGCATTGGCCTGTTCTGCATCCTGTCTTCTAGGCCGACTAAAGTAAGCAATTCTTTAGACCTACTAATTCTTTCTTCTTTTGAAGTTCCCTGAAATATCATGGGGAGTATGACATTCTGCAATGCACTCATTGATGGAATTAAATTGAAAGACTGAAAAATAAAACCTATCTTCTTCCCCCTTATATTTGCTAGGTGAGACTCCCCAAAGTGAGCAATGTTCTGCCCGTCCAGGAAGATCTCCCCTTTTGTTGGAGTGTCTAAACAACCTATGTGATTGACACATGTACTTTTTCCAGAACCGCTCTTTCCAAGGATAGCTAAAAACTCTCCTTTTCTAACAGAAAGAGTTAATCCGCGCAATGCCTTGATTTCAACCTCTCCTACATGGTAGATTTTCCACACCTCTTTTAGCTCTATTACCTTATTCATTCCAAACTAACTTGAAAATTTATTTATATTTAAAGTTGCCTATCATTTTTTAAGTATTCTACTATTATAGTATTAATGCTAGATTTGATTTTGGATCTTAACAAAGGGATTAACTTGGTATATGGAGAAAGTGCTACGGGAAAAACTACACTCTGCCTGCAGTTTGCCGGTGATGAAGCAAAAAATGGAAAAGTTGTATTTTTAGATACTGAAAATGGATTTTCTTTGGAGAGATTTGTACAGATGTATCCTAAAGACTATAAGGAGAGACTAAATAATGTAATATTGATAAGGATTCCGGGATTTGAAGAGCAGTGCAGGATATTTGAAACTTTGAGGAATATGAAAAAAATTAGGTTGGTAATTATAGACACTATAGGTATGCATTACAGGCAGGAAGTTAGGAAAGATCATTATGTAACCAACAAAAAAATTGACAGACAACTACAGATCCTTAAAGAGTTATCAAAACGGGAAGTAAAAGTCATTGTTAGCAACCAGGTTTATTCCAACATAGATACAAAAAAACTGCAGGTCGTGGGGGGCAACATGCTAAAGAACTGGAGCAGTGTTGTCATCAGGATGGAAAAAGAACCAAGAAAAATTATAAGAGAAAAACCTGAGAGCGCTGTTAATAGCTTTAAGATTAGCAACAAAGGAATTGAATTACTTTGATTTTTTCTTTATAATTTTTTGCTGCTGCTTTAACCATTCCTCTTTCTTAGGGCATTGTTTGTTTATACAGTATTCATACGGCCTTTTTCCTTTTCTTATCATCAATACTAACGGACTTTTGCATTCTTCACACAGCTTATCCGTTGGCTTTGGCAGTGCATAATTTGGCAACGAGAAGGTTGTTTTGCATTTTGGATACCCAGAACATGCAACAAAGTAAGATTTGAATCTTCTTGAGTACATAATCCTTAAATCATTTTTCTTACATTCAGGACATTTACCTACAATAGACTCTTTCTCTAATGTTTCCTGGTTTGCTACTGACAGCTCTTTACCTATCTTTATTTCATTTTCCTTGAAGTGTTTTAGAATTTTATCTAAGTCTCTTTTTGCCCTGTCGATTACTTTTTCCTTTGTTTCTTTGCCTTCCCTTATCTCTTCCATATCTTCTTCAAGGTCCCTTGTCATCTTTTCATCGAGGATTTCAGGGCAGTATTTATCTAAAGTTTCAACGGTTTTTAGTCCAAGGTCTGTTACTTCAAGAGACTGGTCTTTAACGTAATTCCTGTTGTAAAGTGATTCTATTATAGCAGATCTTGTTGCTTTTGTACCTAATTCTCTTTTCTCAAGCTCTTTTATTATTGAGGCTGGTGTATATCTTTTTGGTGGCTGTGTCTCTTTAGCTAGCAGATTAATTTTTTTAACTTTGATTTCCTGTTTTTCAGTTAATTTTGGAAGTTCTTCCTCTTTGTGGGGGTTATGCCTTCCATAAAACTTATGCCAGCCTTTTTCTATCGTCCTTGTTCCTTTAGTTATGAAAGGTTCATTTTTTATTATTAATTTTACTGTCTGTGTCTCTCTTTTTGCAGGCTCAGCTAAAGAAGCTAAAGTCCTCCTTACAATTAGATCATAGATCTTACTTTGCCTGTCATCTAATTTTTTAGGCATTACTCCTGTAGGATGAATTGCAGGATGCGCAGGATCTTGCTTCTTTCCGTTATTAGGTGTTAATTTATTTTCTTTTAATAATTCTTCACATAATTCCTTGTATTCTTTTTGCTTTGACAAATCTGTTAATATTTTCTTTATGTTTATTGAGGGTGGTAGTTGATTAGAGCTTGTTCTTGGATATGAGATATAAGAGGCAGAATAAAGCTCCTGAGCTATCTCTAATGTATCCTTAGGGTTTATTCTGAGTGATCTGTAAGCTTCCAACTGTAAAGAGGTTAAATCAAACGGAAATGGCGGTGCTTGTGGAAACTCTGATTTTTTGATTGAGTCAACAACAGCTTTTTTCTCTTTTTTTATTTTATTGTGAATTTTTTTTACTTCTTCCTCCTTCCAAAACATGCCTTTTTCATGCTTTGAAGTGATGTCTCCTATTGATTCCAACTCCCAAAATGGCTCTGACTTAAATTTATTTATCTCTATCTCTCTTTCTGCTAAGATCTTTAATGAAGGACCTTGTACCCTTCCTGTAGACAGTATCTTGAATCTTTTTGTTGCATTTTTCACGGATAGTGTTAATGCTCTTGAAAGGTTAATACCAAAAAGAAAATCAATCATATGCCTAGCTTCTCCGGATTCAATTAAGGGAAAGTCGAGATGTTTCAAGGCTTTTTCATAGGAGTTTACTAATTCATCCTTGGTTAAAGTGGAGAATTTCATTCTTCTTCCATCTTTTTTATTGCAAATAAACCTGATAATATTGTAACCGATTAGGCTACCTTCAAGATCATAGTCGCATGCAACCGTAAACTCCCCTGATAGTTTTGAAAGTTTCTTCAGAACATCAAGGTATTTCTTTGTGTATGATGAATCCTTAGAAATTTTATAAGATGGCTGCCATTCATAATCATAAGTTGGGTAAGTCCAGCCGTTTGATTTCTTTTCTTTTAGATTAAATATATGGCCTACTGCACATCCAACAAGAATATCTTTCCCCTTGTGCTTTAATTCGTAATACACAACCCCTTTTTCTGTTTTCTTTGATGGCTTTTTATCTGCTAGAGCTTCTGCTATTTTCAAGGACTGGCTTGGTTTTTCTGTTATTATTAGCTCTGTTACCATAAGAAGGCTTGTTCATAACCTATTTTTTAAAGCTTTAGATTTCGAGGATTTTTCCGCTTCTCCCCACATTTATCACTTTTGTGCTTCCTATTTTTTCTTCTATACCCTCTGCTTCATGTACATGACCGCACAATAACAAATCCGGTTTCATCTCTTTGACTGCTCTTGTAACCCCCTTGCTTCCCGGAAAGATTGAAGTAAACCTTTCTATTAGAGACCCTGAAGGGTGAACGTGAGTGACCATAATCCTCTTCCTTGCAGATTTTGCATATTTAAATCCTTTTTTCAGAGTCTTGAATATTTCATCCTCATTTAACTGGAATGCGCCTATGTTAGCAGAACCGCAACCGAAGAATGCTATGTCCTTATATCTTAAAGCGTATCCATGAAGGTTGGTGGCTCCGTACATCTCTGCAAGGAAGTCTGCGGTTGCATTTGTTTCATGATTTCCCGGGATAAGCAAAACCTTTTTGTTCTTCTTCTTGAAAGGTCCAACTATTCCTTTTGTAAAAGATTCTGCGAGGGTTAAATCCCCGCATAGAACTACTAAGTCCACTTTTTCTACCTCAGCTTTTTCTGCCAGAGCTTCAGCTAACTTAGTATCTCCGTGTATGTCTGATGCTGCTAAAATCTTCATTTTCAATAGTTATATAAAGAAAAATGCTTTAAAAAAGTATTGAAATGGGGGAAATACTAGTACCTTGTGCCATTTGTGGGGCAAAACTAGCCAGGAACGCCTGCGGGTTATGCGGGAGAAATGTGTGCAGTCTCCATTATAAAAGAGGGCTTTGCACTGATTGTAAGAATTAGTGGGCATGGTGTGATTTGTTAAATATATCTACGCATCTTTGAGAGCAGAACCTGTAAGTTTCTCCGTTGTATTCTTCCTCTACTACTTCATCTACTTCATCAGGCAGCACTTTATGGCAGGTTTGACATTTAGCGAGTCTTTCTCCTTCTTCATAACCTTCCATGAAACCAGCTTCTTCTGCTGTGATTTCATCATCTTCCTCTGCCATCTCCCTTCCCTCTTCTGTGTAAATATCCTCTTTATCCCCGTCAAAGTCTTCATCTTCTATGTCTCTCATATTTTTTTGTTAAAGCATAGCCATTAAAATAATTTTCTATTTAGGAAAATACTATGAGAGAGCGTACGGTCATAACTGGTGAGGAAGGTAGGATACATAGGCTAATTGAAAGATATTTAGTTTTTTCAGCCTTTATTAAATTTTTTTATAACTTTAAACCCTGTATATTTCTGCAGGACCGCAGGAACTTTTATTGAGCCGTCTTTTTGCTGATAATTCTCCATAATCACGACCATTGCCCTTGAAGTTGCTATTGCTGTGTTGTTTAAAGTGTGTACAACCATCTTCTCACCTTTTTTGGTTAGCAATTTTATGTTTAAATCCCTGGCTTGGAAATCTGTGCAGTTGCTTAACGAACCAACTTCGGCATAATTTTTAAGTGTTGGTCTGTATGCTTCAATATCTTCTGACTTAGCTTTCCAGTCTCCTAAGTCTCCTGAACAGCATTCTAACAATCTGTAAGGGATCTTTAGCTTCTTGTATAATTCCTCTGAGTTCTTTCTCAGCTCTTCATAATACTTCCATGAATCTTTTGGATGACAGAAAATGAACTGCTCTACTTTGTTGAATTGGTGAGTTCTCCATAACCCCTTTTCATTAATTCCATGACTGCCTATTTCTTTCCTAAAGGCCATGGAATAAGCAAAGAACTTTAACGGTAATTTCTCCTCTGGTATTGTCTGGTCAACGAGCATACCCAATATTGCATCTTCTGCAGTTGGAATTAAAAACAAATCCTCTCCGTCGATTTTGTAAAGCGCTTTTTCGAATGCGTCAAAATCCCCCTTTGCTTCTTCTATCCTTTTGTTAACCATCAATGGGGGTTCTACATAGAGATAGCCTTTCTTTTTCATAAAGTTAATAGCAAAACTGATTAATGCCTGATTTAATAATGCCAGATCTCCT
Source organism: Candidatus Woesearchaeota archaeon (assembly GCA_018302725.1). Lineage (GTDB taxonomy): Archaea > Nanobdellota > Nanobdellia > SCGC-AAA011-G17 > GW2011-AR20 > JAGVZJ01. Next base: position 16,988 of record JAGVZJ010000027.1, read on the forward strand.
TTAAGATAATAAAATCCATTTCCAGTAGTTCTTGCTGAAGCGTCAAAGTCAAATACACACAAAGATTCTCCTAGTTCAACATGGTTCTTGACAGGAAAATTAAACTTTGGAACTTTTCCTACTTTCTTGAGAACTTTATTTTCTTTTTCATCTCTACCTTTAGGAACAGAGCTGTGAATCACGTTGGGTATTTCAGAAACAAGCTTTTGCAATATTTCGTCTGTTTTTTGCTTTTTTTCTTCTAGCTCTTTTATCTTTCCCGGAATGTCTTTTACCTGCTTGATTATACTTTTAGCATCTTTTTCCTGTTTTACAAGCTCATTTATCTGCAAAGAAAGTTCGTTTCTTTTTCTTCTTAGGTCTTCTGCCTGCTTTTTTAGCTTTAAAGAAACTTCATACCCATGGACAATGTCGTCCACCAGCTTTAGTTTGTTCTCCTGAAACTTCTTTTTTAAATTCCCCTTGATAAGTTCAGGATTCTCTTTTATGAACCTAATATCCAACATGTACAGAGAAAAAGAAAGGGGGTATATAAAAATATGCTGTTTTCTCTTTGATTTAGCGATAACGTTTTAAATATATTGCTTGAAATATATATTTTCTGAAGAAACCTTTAAATATTAATCGGTATTATCATTTCATGGGGGTTGTAGAAAATTGGTAAAGAAAAAGGAAGAAATATTTGAGGTGTTTTTTAGGAAAAAACCGGCAATGATTTTGGTTGCATTGAGGAAAGGCGGTAAAAGCCGATATGGCAGTGTTCTAGCAAAAGAAGTTGATTGCACATACTCTCACGCAGTAAAGATATTGCAGGAAATGGAAAGGGCCAGGTTAGTTTCATTTGAGAAGCAGGGAAGAATAAAATCAATAAACCTGACTGATAACGGAGAGAAAGTTGCAGAGCACATCTCCAGAATAAAAGATATTCTAATTTAAGATGGTTTTTAGTAAGGCATTTCCCAGGCAGATAAAAGGAAGCAGCTATTCCGTCTGGGAAGAGGTAAGTTTAACTGAAGAAGAAGAAAAAGAGATAGAAGAGAGAGCAAGAAGAGAGAATGTAAAATTAATGAGGCAGTGTTTGGAGGATGCTGAGAGAATTAGTTCTGATAATGCAATAGAAGTTGCAATTTCTTTGTTTGATAAAAGAGCGAGTCATGTGGTTTTCTGGAAGGAAAGCAAGTGTAAAGAAAAATTTGATAAGCTGTTTAAAGAGTAGGTTTAAAAGTTTTTAGTATTCTTAGGTTCTATTGCTTTTTGGAGGAATGTACAATGGTAATAAGTGTGATGGTAAATGGTTTGCCAGGAAGGATGGCAACAAAAGTCGCGGGATGGTAGTGGTAGGTTTCCAAATACTTTTGTATGGACTACACCTGTGAATATTTTTGGTCCAGATACAATGAGATCTGAAGTTGTAGTGAGACTGTTAGAAAAATCAAGACCAGACCTTACGGTTGATTACACAATCCCAGATGCTGTAAATGATAACGCTGAATTTTATTGTACCCATGGTTTAAATTTTGTGATGGGAACTACTGGTGGAGATAGAGAGGCTTTGGAAGCGAGGGTTAGAGGCTCTGGTGTTGTAGCTGTTATTGCGCCAAATATGGCTAAACAGATTGTTGCTTTACAAGCTATGTTTGTATATGCTGCTGAAAATTTTCCTGGAGCTTTTAAAGGGTATAGATTAAGTGTGGAAGAAAGCCACCAGAAGAGTAAAAGAGATACTAGCGGAACTGCAAGAGCAATGGTAGGATATTTCAATAGACTGGGAATCCCTTTTAGAGTTGACCAAATAGAGATGATTAGAGACCCTGATCTTCAAAGAGGGATTGGAGTTCCAGAAGAACATTTAAATGGACATGGATGGCACACGTATGGATTAACCTCGGAAGACTGAAGTGTAGCATTCTCTTTTTCACATGATGTGAACGGCAGAGATGTTTATGCTGCTGGGACCTTAGATGCCTTAAGGTATCTTCAAAGGAAAGTTGAAGCTGGAGAAAGAGGAAAAGTCTATTCTATGATAGATGTTCTGAAAGGAGAATAAATTTTAAATGGGCCCGGAGGGATTTGAACCCCCGACCTTCTGGTTAAGAGCCAGACGCTCTAACCAAGCTGAGCTACGAGCCCATATATTCGTGAATTGTAAATTTGATTTAAAAGGGTATTGATTTATAAGTAAAACTTAAATATTATTCCCTTGTATTCTTATGCATGATTTTAGGAAAAGTAAATTTAATTAGTATTAAACTAATAAAGTATGACAGAGTAGCTGATTCTTTTGAATATGAGTTGGTTTACAACATTGAAGGCGTTCTCAGGAGGTTCGTAAGAAAGGGCGCCCCTAAAAATTCGGATGTTATGGTGGAAGATATAATCAATGAGTTAAGAAACCTGAATAAGGAGAAGGTTGAAGTGTGGGATAACTCCACCTTAGATACTTTTTCAAGGATGGACACTGAAGACATTGACAATGTCAGGAAGCATCTAATGTATTTCTTTAGAAGAGTCACCGATAAGATCACGGAATTTAAACAGAATAAAAGTGCTGATGGATATCTTGCAAGATATAACAGCATCGTCGGTTTTTCAATAAAATTTAATTAAGAAAATAAAAGAGAGAAGAATTACCTTCTTCTCCTTGCAGTGGATCTTCTAGTAGTGGATCTTCTTGCGGAAGACTTTCTTTTCTTGCCACCTCTTGCCATCTTAGCTTCACAAACATTTCCTTTTCCGTCGACATAATAAAGGTAACCAGATTTCCTCTGCACAATGTTCCTTGCTATGACTTTTCCCATTTATGTTTCACCCCCTTTAAGGATTTTTACCGACGATAGAGAAGATTTACAGGTATATAAAGATATTGTAATTGGAGTAGCCAAAGGGAGTTTAGGAACTCTGATGGTATAAACTGTCTAACGGGCTTTTTACCTTCTTTAGCTCTTCCCTCGAGATGTGCGTGTAGATCTGGGTTGTGGAGAGGTCAGCATGGCCAAGCAGCTCTTGTATCATCCTTATGTCTGTTCCATCCTCCAGCAGATGGGTTGCAAATGAATGTCTTAGAGTGTGAGGATGAACATCTTTTTCGATACCTGCCTTTTTAGCAGCAGTAGAGACAATTTTTTGGATATTTCTCGAGGATAAACTGTCCTTTGCTCCTGAAAAAAGATGCTCTTTGTCGGATGCCTTCTGTTTGCCTATCTGCTCTTTTAAATCAAGAACAAGGTTTTCAGGAATGTTGAACGTTCTGTCTTTTCTTCCCTTTGCCTGCTTTATGCTTCCATACTTTTCGGGAAGATTAAGATCATTTACTTTCAAGTTTAATAACTCTGAAACTCTCAATCCTGCAGAGTACATTAAAGAGACCATTAACTTTGACTTCTTGTTGTTTAATGAGCCTAAGAGGAGTTTAACTTCCTCTTTTGTCAAGACAGAAGGAATTCTTTTTTCCTTTTTTGGCCTCTTGATTGAAGAAGTTATATCTGTTCCAAGTATTGCAGAGAAGGAATATTTTATTGCTGATAAAAAGACTATGATTGTTGTTGCTGATTTTTCTGTTAGGTGCTCAGCCATGTACATCTTCACATCATCAGTAGTTAATTCTTCCGGAGTTTTTTTTGTAAAGTTTAGTAACTCTTTATTTGCTGCCAGATAATTCCTAATTGTGTGAGGGGAGTGTTTGGAAATTTTTAGTTCAATCTTTAGTTTTTGCAGGAATTCATCCTCTTTCATGTGTTTAGATTGTGCGAACTTATATAAAAAACTTTAGTAGTAACAAAAGGTATATTAATGGATTAAGATTAGATTTTATAACAAATTAAGGGGGGTTTGATGATGAAAGCATTAGCAATTGCTAGTATTGTTCTGGGCGTGTTAGTTGCATTGAACCAGTACCTCAATTGGGGAAATGTACAATACCTATGGGCAGTGTTAGTTATATTGGCTGGAATTTGGGGATTAGTAACAAAGGAATAAACTAATCCTTTTTTGTTTTTTTATCTTAGATAGATTTAAGAATATTTTTGTAATTCTAATAATTATGAGTGAAACTGAAGCTACTGAAACGAGAAATGCTGCAACTGATTTTTTGTATTTGTTTATTAAGACTAGTGTTGGAGGAACTGCTCATGTTTTAAGAGTTCCAACTTTTGTAATGAGAGTTGCTAATAAAGAGACATTGTATCAGAGAGTTGGCGATGGCGGGGGATTAAGCACTTCTGAAAGAAGGGGATTAGAGTTTGGTGCAGGAGTAGGAATCATTGGCTTTCTTGCAGCATCAGCCTATCTTATGAGTAGTGCAGTGCATGGGGATTATGGTGTTGTAAGTGCAGCTGTGGTTGCTAACTTTGCTGATTTTGTGTATGAACTTGACAGAAGATGGTAAGACTTAAAAGTTTTGCCTCACTTGAAAACGTGTTATGATGAATGAATATGGAGGTCCAAAGGTAGAACAAGAAGCATGGTTAATGTACGACCTTGCGCAGATTTCTCAAGAGCTTGAATCTTTGGTCCATTGTCTCAGACGACCTGGAGCAGTAGGGGGCATGAGCATGATGGTAAATGGAGATGGGATTTCATTACAGGATTATCTTGTTTTAGAAAGGACCAGATCTCTTTTCAGATTTGAGAGAGAAGAACCTTATAGGACTATTCCTGGTTTGTTAAAAACTGTGCATGAAACACATCCTGAACTAGAAGTGACTGCTACTGAAGCTGAAGGCCTGTTTGAAACATTTAATTGGTATGTATTTTCTGGGCATCCTGAGTTTCAAGATGCTTTTTTTGGATTAATGAGAACTGCTAGAGACGTTATTGCGCGAAAAAATCCAAATTGGAGAGTAGGACCCGGAAGAAGAAGCGCTTCAGAATTAAGAGCAAATCTTGGGGTGTTAGTCGAGGTTAGTAGAGAAGAATTGGGATTTTCTTATCATCATCAAATGTTGGAAAGAATGCATGGGGAAGTAAGTGAAATTGAAGAGGGTTATGCCTGTGCTCCTAATGTTAACGTGTGGGAGGGAGTGGCTAATAGTTTTGAACAAAAATATAAAGAGGTTGGAAGACTAAATGAATCACTCAGACTTCAAGCTATTATAAGTGCAATAGCACTAGAAGGATTAGGGAGAATACGCAGAGAATGTTCACGATATTCTGTGGTTGAGGTTTAAATGTTCGGAAGATTAAGAGAAAGACTTTACTTTGAACGTGAGAGAATTGAAACTAGAATGATGAGGGGATTAAGTGAGAGAGAAATGCAGCTATGTGAAAGGGGGGTTGTAACAAGAGACTGTGGGGTGATGCATCAATGTGATGGGGAAGGAGAGACCCCACGATATAGAGTGTATGAACGTTATGGGATGACCCCTACTTTTTTATTTGTTAGAATGCTAGAATTGCAAATGAGAAAAGGATCTAGACGTATGGTACATAGCTTAACATTTCAAACTTTTAATAGAGAAGGGGGAATCGTTGAAAGAAAAGTATACTACCTTTCTCGCAACCAATCTAAAGGCAGCACTAAAAGTTATTGGTATAACCCTACAGGAAGACTTTTTGGGGAGAGAGTTATTTAGTCCTTTACTTGTTCTAAGAGAGTAGTATTCTTTTGCAAGAATTCTAGGGAAAGATTTATATATAAGTTATGTGAATAGAAAAGTCTCCTTCAAAAAATGGGGTAAATCTTAGTTTTTTTACTTTGGTTCATTCGCCCTATTATTAGAGGAGAAGAGAAAATGGCAAACCAATATACATTTAGATTAAGCGATGGAAGAGCAGCAAAAGTAGATTTGCATCTTTCGTACTGTGAAGAGCCTAGATATGATCTAGAGATAGAAGGCAGAGTTGTAGCTACCGGAAGAGACTTGCCTGATCCAAGTCTGAATTCCCCAAAAACTTTATTTGGGGCGATTGAAGAAGAGGCGAGGCTGGAGTTTGATACTGGTGCATACTATTCTATGCCTCCTGCAGAATCAAGGAGATACAGGAACCACGGATTAGGAAGATTGTTTCCTAAACAAAGCCCAGGGGATGACTCAGTGGTTGATATTACTGGACTAAGTGTTCTTACCCAGATAGGTATGCCTAGAATTGCGTGGATAGTGCATCTTAATGGAGGGCTACCACATATAGTCATAGCTTCTGACACAGTTCAGGAGCCATCTCATATCAATCCAAGAGTGTATCTTTCAGATGCACTGAACCTGGAAGGATTATCTGTGTTGTATAATGCTGGACAGGTCTTTCCAAAGAGGCAGAGATTTAGAATACAGCCAAGATACCAAATGGAGGAAGAGCTTCTTGCAGTTTGAATTGTTTAACAATGAGGTATGACAAAATTTTGAGAATAGTGGGTCTGCTAGATGTAACCATGGCTTTATCTTTATTGGAGCCTTCAAAGATTAGACCTAGTATTTTAGTGGATTATCCTTATCCTAATGTCCGCTTTGAGCCTTCAAGAATAGATAAGATAGTCGGGGAGTTGCCTTACCAGCGTATTTTTGAAGAATCAATCTCACAACAGAGGAAAGTTAGCTTTCATCTAGCTTATGCTGTCATGATGGCAGAAAGTAATGGAAATCCGAGAGCTATATCAGAAGAAGGAGCAATGGGATTAATGCAGTTAATGCCCGAAACTGCTAAAATGTTAGGTGTAAAGGATCCTTATGATCCTAAACAAAACAGCAGAGGTGGAGTTAAACATTTGTCTTATCTTATGACTCACTATTCAGATGAAAGAGCTGCTGTTGCTGCTTATAATTTGGGAGAATTCAGAGTTAACAGACTAATAAAAAAACATGGGGAAGAATGGTGGGAAAAAGGAAGAATTCCTAGAGAAACAAGAGAATATGTAAAAAAAGTTTTTGCATTTAAAGAAGAATATAAGAAAGTTAGTTTATGAGTTTTAGTCTGCTGATTAGTTTTATTGTTTTAAAAAAGAAAATTAAAATAAATAGGAAGAAGATTGTGACCGATAACCTTCAGTTTCTTTAATAGA
>JAGVZJ010000044.1 GCA_018302725.1 Candidatus Woesearchaeota archaeon
TATTATTAAAATAATGGTGAATTTTATATTTTTATTTTTATTTATTATATAAACTTTTCCATTATTTATTATATAATTAAATTATATATATTTTAAAATATCTATTACATAACTTGTTACTATTTACTAGTTCTATTTGAAATAAAGGGGTAAAATCTTTAAGGTTTGAATTAAAAGCTGTTGCATAGGAAATATAGGTGGGGGAGTATATACTTTTGTATAATAATTCTTATATACTAAAAAGCGCCTTTATTGGTATGAAAAAGGGGCTATCTCATTTCTTTGAAAATTACTTAACCAAAAACCCTTTATTTGCAAATAAAAAGGCTTTACAAGGAAACTTCACTCCTGATAATATTCCACATAGAGATGAGCAGATTAAACAGCTAGCCAATATTTTGGCTCCTGCTTTAAGATTAGAGAAGCCAAGTAATGTATTTTGTTATGGTAAAAGCGGAACAGGAAAGACTTGCGTTACCGATTATGTGACTTCTCAGATTTATGATTTAAGCAAGAAGAAAAAAATAGACCTTAAAATTTGCTATCTAAACTGCAAATTAAAGAAGATTGCAGATACAGAATACAGATTAATTGCAGAACTTGCAAGAAATTTTAATGTTGAAGTTCCTGCTACGGGATTACCTACAGAGGAAGTCTATAAAATATTTGTAAAGGCAATTGATACAAAAGACAAAAAATTGTTAATATTAATTCTAGATGAGATTGACCAGCTAGTTAGTAAGGTTGGAGATGGGGTGCTATATAATTTAACAAGAATAAATTCTGGGCTGAAGAATTGTGAGCTAAGTATAATAGGGATAAGCAATGATTTATTATTTACAGACGATTTAGATCCAAGAATCAAATCTAGTTTAAGCGAGGAAGAATTAGTTTTTCCACCTTATAATGCGATACAATTACAAGATATCCTAAGAGAAAGATCAAAAATTGCTTTCAGAGCAAATGTTGTGGAAGAGGGAGTTATACAAAAATGCGCAGCTTATGCGGCCAGAGAGCATGGAGATGCAAGAAGAGCCCTTGAACTATTGAGAGTTGCAGGAGAGTTAGCTGAGAGATCAGGCAGCGAGATTATTCAAATAAAACATATTGATGGGGCAGAAGAGAAAATAGAGAAGGATACGGTTATAGATGTCGTAAGAACACAACCAAAACAAAGCCAGGTTACTTTATACTCAATTCTAAAAGTTTGTAACAATGGAAAGCAAATCTTTACAGGAGATGTCTATGATTTCTATAAAGATATTTGCAAAGATGTAGGGTTAAAACCATTGACACAAAGGAGAATAAGTGATATTATTGCTGAGCTAGATATGTTTGGCATAATAAATGCAAGAGTTGTCAGCAAAGGAAGATATGGAAGGACCAAGGAGATAACATTAGGAATTCCTTCTTCTACTTTACCCAGGATAGAGGAAACCCTACAAGAGGGCCTAGGCTTATAATATGCTTTCGGCAATCAATCAAGATAAGATTATAGGAAATTTGATGAAAATGGGTTTTTTAGTAAGTCCTAGTTTTTTTAATAATATTGATGAAAATTTTAATGTAGAAGAATTTTGTAGTAAATTGGAAAAATGCAATCCAAAACCATTGGTGTTGACAGATGACCTATTTCTTATAATCAGTAATAATAAAGAATTTTTTGATGTTAACTGGATTGATTTTGATAGATCAAGAGTAAATATAGAACAAGGGCTGCATGACATGGCCTATCACTGTTTTTTAGATGAATTAAATTACAATTTAGATGCTACCAAGAGGGATGTACTGAGGAATAAGGATGAAAGCTTTGAATTAGTTTCTGAAGAGAATGAAGAGTCCACTGTTAAGATTATTAAGGCGTTTAATGATGTTCAAAAAAAGAAGGAGGTTAGTGATTTTGTGGATTATTTTAGAGCAAGATATAACTCCTTGAAAAACTTGTTAATGAGTAGACCTGAGCTGCATAATGTTATATCTATAAACAGAGTTTTAAACAGAAACGGAAAAGAGAAAGTGGCGCTGATTGGCTTAGTGAAAGATAAGTCAGTAAGCAAAAACGGGAATATCTTGCTTACTTTAGAAGACATGACTGGGGAGATAAAGGTTTTAGTGAATAAAAATAAGTCTGAATTATTTGAATCTGCTAATGATGTGCAGCTGGATGAAGTAATAGGCGTTGTAGGTACAAACAGTGACAAGATCGTTTTTGTCAACGCTGTCTTGTTTCCAGATATACCTATTAACAATGAACTAAAAAAGTCTGGTAAGGAAGAGTATATGGTTTTTATCTCTGACTTGCATGTAGGCAGCAAGGTATTTTTTGAAAAAAACTTTTTGAGATTTATCTCATGGATTAATGGGGATTATGGGAGTGACGAGCATAAGGAGATAGCAAAGAAAGTGAAGTACCTCTTCATTGTAGGAGATTTGGTAGAAGGCGTTGGAATCTATCCTGATCAAGACAAGGATTTGGTTATTCCTGACATCTATGACCAATATAGCCAGCTTTCGGATTACCTTTCTAAGGTGAGGAAGGATGTCAAGATTATTTTAATGGGGGGTAATCATGATGCATTAAGGCTGAGCGAACCTCAACCCGTGATTGATAAAAGAATGGCATCTTCTCTTTACGAATTAGAGAATGCCGTTTTTGTAACAAATCCGTCTGTTGTTAATATCTCTTCTTATGAAGGATTTAGCGGATTCAATATCCTCCTCTATCACGGCGGAAGTTTTCCTTATCTTTCTGAAAATGTGGACAGTATCAGAAAAAATGGAAGGCTTGACAGACCAGACCTGATTATGAAGTATCTATTACAGAGAAGGCATCTGATAGTGAGTCATACCTCTACTTTGTATGTACCCGGAAAAGAAGATCCTTTAGTAATTGACAGAGTTCCTGATTTTTTTGTAAGCGGGCACATACATAAGACTGTAGTAAATAATTACAGGAATGTTACAATGATAGGCTGTGGTTGCTGGACAGATCAAACAGAAAACCAGGAAAAGAGAGGGATAGTACCTGATCCAAACAGAATCGTTTTAATAAACCTGCAAACAAGAGAACCAAAGATACTAAACTTTGAAGAGTAAAATGGAAAAATATCATGAAGAACTGAATAAAAAACTGAAAGAAGCTTACAGTGTTGCACAAAAAGCAAGAGTGCAAGGCTTTGATCCTAAGGATGAAGTAGAGATTCCAATAGCAAAAGATATGGCTGAAAGAGTAGAGGGGCTAATTACTGTAGCAGCTCCTCAAGTTAAAGACAGCGGGATGGTATCAAGAATACAGGAGTTAGAAAAAGAATATGGCAAGATGGACTGGAGGGTCGCTTTGAAGATTGCGGAAGAAGTTGCCAATGAGAAGTTTTGCAAGTTTGAGGATAAAAGAGAGGCCATGGAAGTTGGGATAAGGGCCGGGATTGCTTATGTTACAAATGGTGTTGTTGCCAGCCCCTTGGAAGGGTTTACCCAGCTAAAAATAAGACAAAGAAGAGATGGAAGAGCATATTTTGCTCTTTATTTTTCTGGACCTATCAGGAGTGCTGGCGGAACAGGAGCAAGTGTTTCTGTTATGATTGGAGATTATGTAAGAAAAGTTATGGGTTATAGTGAATATGACCCAGATGATATAGAAGTAAAGAGGCTGATTACAGAATTAACAGACTATCATGAGAGGATTACTAACCTACAATATTTTCCAAGTGCAGAGGAATTAGAGTTCATGGTAAGAAGCTTAGCAGTTCAGATAGATGGAGATCCGAGTGAGAAATATGATGTAAGTAATTACAAGGATCTAGACAGAATTGAGACCAACAAGATCAGAAATGGTCCCTGTTTAGTTTTAGGAGAAGGGTTATGCCAAAAAGCTCCGAAGCTGTTAAAACAAATAGACAAATGGGGGAAGGATTTTAATTTAGAGCATTGGAAGTTTTTAAATGATTTTTTAAAGATTCAAAAAAAGATCAAGGCTAGGGAAGGGGTTAAAACAGTTGATGATGGCTCAAAAATAAAACCAGATTTTACCTTCATCAAAGATCTTGTTGCTGGAAGACCTGTCTTGACGCATCCTTTAAGAAACGGAGGGTTTAGGTTAAGATACGGCAGGGCAAGGAATACTGGGTTGAGTTCAAATGCTATACATCCCTCTACAATGTATGTACTAAACAATTACATTGCAATAGGTACACAAATAAAAATGGAAAGGCCTGGAAAGGCCAGTGCATTAAGTGTATGCGACACTATAGAAGGACCAATTGTAAAACTAAAAAATCAGAGTGTAGTTACCTTAAATAACGCAGAAGATGCAAAAAAATATGCTAATGAGGTGGAAGAAATTATTTTTTTGGGGGATATACTGATTAGTTATGGGGACTTTTTTAATAGAGCTCACCCTTTGGTTCCATGTGGATACAATGAAGAGTGGTGGATGAGAGAAATAGAAAGAGCCATTGAGAAAAAATTCAAAGGAAACTTTGAAAAAGCAAATGAAGAAGTTGGTGTTGATATTCAAAGAATAAAATTAGATTCGTTTAATGTTTCATTTTCCAATGCTTATAAAATTTCAACTAAACTAAATGTTCCCTTAGCTCCGAGGTTTACTTATCATTGGAAAGATATTAACAAAGCTTGACTCTGATTTGAAAGATACAGATCCAAAAAGAGTTTTGGAACTACTGGGTGTGCCGCATAAAGTGGTAGGAAAAGAGCATGTTGTTATAGAAGGAGATTACGCAAAAGCTATGTCTTTATCACTTAATAATCTGGAGTTTAAAGAAGGAGATGTTTTAGATAATGGTCTTGACACTGTTAACAAAATAAGCTGTGTTTTGCAGAGAGACAAGTCTGGGACTTTCATAGGGGCGAGAATGGGAAGGCCTGAGAAAGCGAAGTTAAGAAAGTTAACTGGCAAACCACACTGTTTGTTTCCTGTTGGAGAGGAAGGCGGGAGGATGAGGTCTTTCCAGAGTTCAATGGAGCAGGGAAAAGTAACAGGGGAATTTCCTTTTTAT
>JAGVZJ010000011.1 GCA_018302725.1 Candidatus Woesearchaeota archaeon
CGCTAGCTCCGCCTTTTTCTGGAGGTAATTGAACATTAACAGCTAATTGATGCGCTATTTGACTCTTACTCGACCCAAATTCTCCAAAGCACTCACTTATGCTTCCAGATTCAAATCCCCCTCCAATCAAAGCATCAAAGGCATTACATCCTGTCTTTATTCTCATTATCTGTTCTCTTCTCTTTAGGATATCATCTCCACTTTCAAATCCTAACCCCATCATATCTCTCGCTGCTTTAATGATTTTTCTCGCTGCATTTTCTGTAAACCCTGCAACGTCAACTAACTCTCCAGGACTTGAAACAGATATCGATAATAAAGTGTCATATCCGCCATTTGTTAATTTTTCTAATGCTGCAGGGCCCACTCCAGGTAAATCCCCAACACCTTTTTCTCTTATTTTCTTAGTCTCTTTTTTTTCTTCCATGACAACTTCATTCATTCTTAACACCTTCCCTCTCTTCTTGATTTAGTAAAACTTCTTCTTGTGCTTTCTGCAAAACCAATAATGCTTTAGAAATATCTCCCTTCCTCAGGTTTACTGTTTCATCTCTCCAGATATCTTTTTCTCTGTCTCTCCAGCTTCTTCTCAGACTCACTGTTTTAAAACCAACTATATTCCCATCAACCTCTCTTTCATTGAGCCATACTGCTGCCTCAATACTTCCAGATTTAAATTTTTTTATAGGTCTATTACCCATTTTACATTCCTCCTTTTCGTTTCCGATCTTGTTTCAATACTAAAACTAGTTTCCTTTCGGATTTTTTTCAGTTGTAACACAAAGAATAGCAAAATCATTTATAAACCTTATGCGAGAGGCTGTCTAAATGATTGATAAATTCTAAATTGTATGAAGAAAGTAGCTTTGGCAACAATCATAGCCCTTAGTTTAGCAGCTAATTCAGAAGCAGGGGTAGGAGATAGGATAAGAGAAGGAACAAATAAAGCAAGAAGTAATATTTCTGGGCAGGTTAATAGACAAAGAGAAAGAGCAGAATCATTCAGAGATGCAACAAAATCAAGAGTACAGGATTCAGCTGACAGAGCAAGAAGCTCCATGAGTGATACCAAAGAAAGAGCTGAGACTTACTTCCACAATCAGATTGAAGAGGGTGTAAGAAGAGAAAGTAGAAGATTTGGTGAAAATCCTTCCGAGTACAGTTTAGACCTCGGCAAGAAGATTAATAGAGGTGTATTTAAATTTGAAAATGCTGCAAGTGAAGGAATAGCCCAGGGATTTGTTGATATAGAATACCAAAGAGATAGAAGGCTTGGTGACTTGTTGGAAGATAGATTTGGAATACCCGAAGATCGTACAAAAAGAGGAGTAAAACTTGGTGTTCTTTACTTAATGGGGTATAATCCAGCCTATTTTATTAGTGAATTGCCGATAGTTAATGATTCAGATGGAAGTCTAGTAACAATAGAACGTGCAAAAGAAACCCCATCTTTAAGATCAAAAGCAATGAGATTAGAAACAGCTATTCATGAGTTAGCCGGGAAGTATCAACACGGAGATATGAGTGGAGCGAACCGTAGCCTTGCGAGATTAGCAGATGAACTAAGGGCACTACAATATCCAGAAAACACCGGCATGTATGATAAAGTGCCAGAAGCATTACAAAAGCCATTAGAAGGGGTCATAGATTTGTATCATAGTGTAAGAGACTACATTGTAGACAATTTAGGAAATGAAGAGAGGGTCAGAGAGATGTATAACTCCTCTCGCAGATTTGCTGCTTATGCAGCAAATAGATTAGTTAAAAAACTAATCAACCTGAGAATGCTTATCAGCCTACTAATAGGGGCATAGTTATAAAATGTATAACAAGTAAGCATTAGTTAGAATTAAAACAAATAAAATAATTTTCTCAAAAAAGCTTCCTGTTTTTATAAACCCTTTAATCTTAAACATATTGAAAGGATAAGTAAAGTCTATCCCCTGTTTTGTTAAACCATCCCCAATCAAATGAGATAAAAAACCGATAAAAAATGGAATATAGTAATTTCCAAAGAAAATCCAGATTAAAAAGCTAAACCCTGCAGCAGCGAATAAGCTATGAAACAAACCTCTATGCCCAAATATAAAATTGATAGGATAGCTTAAAATTTTTAATTTTCTTCCGATCTTGGATTTAGGATGATCTATATCCGGAAAGATCCCAATAATTAAAACAATTAAAATAAAAATTATAGGATTTAATTTAAAAAAATTGTAGGTTAATAGCCCAATTAGTAAAGAAAAAAATAAATGTGTAATAGCTAACATTCCTAAGAATAGAATCAGCTTATATAAATTATTATTGGGAAACCTGTTTAAAATATTTTTCTCCAGCTACTTTCATTAAAGCGTTTGTCAAATCCTCTCTGCTATGTAACCCTCTTCCAGTATAAATTGTTTTACATGCATTAAGAACATGAAGTCTTGTCCTTCCTTCAGAAACAGCTTCTAAAAATGCTCTTGCTAAGAAAATCGGTTCATTATATATGGTTGGAACTTCCTCAACTCTAGCAGGAGAGAATTCTCTTCGCTGCAACTCTTTTTTAAACTCATCTAGTTTAACCTCTACCCTTCTGTCTGGATTGAAGTAGTCTCTTGTTCTCATGCCATTCCCCACATACACGGCTGTTGTTACTGTCCTTCCATCTTCTTCTTTCTCCACAATTCTCCCATCCCTTCTAGTCTCTCTATGCTTGATTGCCTCAATCACATCAACAGTTAAACTGTCTACCGGCTCCCCTTCAGGTCTTAAAATTCTGTCCACAAGAACTAAATCCCTGTAAGGGTATAGTTTTCTGTACGCAACAGAACCATTTGTGCATCTTACATCTAGCACATCTTCTCCAATATTATTGAGTAATCCCCCCATTACAGCTGGATATGGATCTAAGCCAGCAACTACACAAACCGCTCCAGCTAAACTTGCAACATCCAACCCTCTTTTTCTTGAATCGGGGAAGTAAGTAAAATACACACTTAAAACAGGATCATCATTTAATGGGACTAAAAAGTTATCATAAACCTGTTGTCTGACCTCATCTGAAAAAAGATATGCTCTCAATTGTTTGTGTCTAATAGTCTCTTTTTGAAGATCATCTTCAAAACTGGCAAATTCAGCTGCAAATACTTTTACCCTTTCATCTATAGACTTCATTAAAGCAAGCTGCCCATCTCTTACTTTTCGTACAAGAGGTGACATTATCTCAGCAGATCTAATATCTTCCTGAAAATATGTCATAATATCCTTTTCATGTTGATTAGAATCAAACACAAGTGTCCTTATTGGGCTAGTTCTTGATTTGCCATTTTCCCGGGTAACATTGGGGTATTTTCTTGCATTTCTAAGAATTTCTACATGGTGCTCAGTCAGAACAAGACCAACTTCAGCAGCCAAAGAATGCCCATCCTTTTGGTCATACCTAAAAGTCTCTCCCACTACCATTCCAGGCTCTAATAAGTGGAGTTGAACTTCTCTTGTAGGAAGAAAATCTTCAGGTTTCATAGGCATAAAAACAGCATAAAAATTATAAAGCCTACTAAAATTAAGAGCCTTTTTCGGTTTGTTTCATCAATTCTTCTATTTTGGCATCAATATCAAATTCTTGGATGTTATTTGCAACAAATTCTATCCTGTCAAACATCTGGTTTTTGTTAGCTTTCCCATCTATAGAAATAAGGTTTCCGATAATGTTCTGCTTGTATTCCTCAAAATTCCCATTTTCAGGATCAGGTATTAGTTTCTTAACATTGTCTCTGAAAGCTACAACTCTCACATTTCCGCTTCCATCATCCAAGTAAAAGTTCAATATCGCATTTTTTTGAGATTCTACTTCCCCATGCTGCTCACATCTACTATCAACAACTTTCCTGTTGCAATCTGGGCAGGCATCATAAAATCTTGGTTCAAATAATTGGACTATATATCCGTTTAAACTTGCGAAATCCCCCTCCTTAAGTTCAGATATCTTCTTAGGTTCATTTTTCCTTATGACAGAGCTAAATTTAACCTCCCCAATTTCCTCATCTACATTTAGCTCCAACCCCCCTTTGTTTCCTACATGCAGCTCCTTGAAATTATTATTTTCCTTTACATAAGCATTCTTTACCCTGATAACACTTCCTTCCTCAGCCTTCTCCATCATCTTAAGCTGATTAGTGTCCCAAACAACTACTCTGACAGTCCCAGTCTCATCTCCTATCAGCATGCTTCCAACTCTTCCAACAGTCTCATTTCTGGTGAACTCTCTAATCCCATAAATGTTTAGAATCTTCCCGACAATATCAATAGAGCTAATTCCTGCAACTAGGTCCTTTATCTTGAATCTTTTCTTCTTTAGGTCATATAGTCTAACTCCAAGCTCATTAGCCACGATATGCGCAGCCCCAGACTCACTTATCAGATCACCCAGCTGGAATATCTTATCATTAACCTTTGTCCTTATCTCTTCATCACTTAATCCTTTAACCTCTTTTATCTTATTTACAATGTCTTGGTAGTTTAGGTTTATCATTTTAAGCTAAAGAGTATTTTCGACGGCAAACTTGAAAGCCGGTTTTTTTATTTTAATTCCTTCTTCTAAAATCATCAGGCCATTTTTATCATTTTCTATGGTAAAAAATGCATATTCCCCTTTTTGTTCAAATTCAACCGCAGTACAAGTGTTTAGGTTTTGCTTTTTTGCCTTGCATTCTTTTATCCTGTCTAATAACCCAGACAAAAAGTTAAAATCCAAAAAAGTATCCTGGTTAAATGAATTATCTCTCTCATACCTTATTTTGATATTCTCCATTCCTGTTTCATAATTCAGGGCTCCAAGGCTTCCATTTACAGAGCTACCAACAATATTGACAGCTGGGGCATTAAAATTTCTTTTAAACAATTCAAGATAGTTCGCTTCTAAGTCAGGGTTGCAATTCTCAAAGTCTAATACAGTAAAACCCTCTCGTTTATCGCATAAATTGTCTTTTGCATACCCCCCATTTTCACCAAACTCATTTGTTGTTCCAAAGGTATGATATTTCACTTCCTGATTTGATTTAATCACATCAAATTCTGCATTCCTCAGTGTACCATAAACTTCTTCATGCCCCTGCGTAAAAATCTCTTGAAATTTATTAAACTCATTATCGGGATTCAAAGAAAGAAAGAACAAGCCGCTTAAAACTCCAAGTAAACCGGCTGAATAGATCAATAACCAAAACCCAGATCCTTTTTTACCTAGCATATTTCCTTTAACCTCACATTAATTGCTTTTCCATCTAAAGTAGGAATTACTGCTATTGCTGAATCAAATTCTGCCCTTTCTCCCTTAAAGTTAACTTCATTCAGGTTAGAAAAAGATTTTTTATCGCCCTCTAATTCAAAAGAGATATCCCAAAGACATTCATCTTGGTAGGCCAATTTAAAAATATTCTCAGTTCTTTCCTGCAGTAAGGTAAAATCATTATTACTAAAACTATAAGCTATCAGGTCCATCATAGAAAATTTTAGATTCTCTATAATTACAGGAGTTCTTAAATAATTCATTAGATTTATATCTAAACTGCCATATCCCTCATTTTTTTCCGGTGAAAACGAAAAGTCTAGCCTAGGACCAAAAAGAATTAAGGCTAAAATCAGGGTAAGAACAAGAATTATTAGGCCATACACAAACATAGGATATTGACCAATCCCCTTTCTCATTTTTTAAACCCCACAATAATAATATCCAATACCCCAGAAATACTCTCTCCGTTTTCATTGACCAGTACATAAACTTTTTCATCTGAGCATTCAAATGAGCCTTTTGACAGACAAAAATTAACCCTATCAGACATGACTTCATTAATCTCAATATTTTTTTTATTCTCGCCATATTCCAAGTCAAGTAAAACTCCATAAGTATCTCCCTTTAAGCCCAGACATTTTTGTAACCTGTCAGGATTAAACTTATTAATGTCTACCAACCCGGGAATAACATTCCCATTTTCATAAGCTAAACAGTTCCTGCTGTATAATAAGTTGTTTCTTATAATGGCGTGGGTGGCCTCCTCAGTATCTAACTTGGAATAGGTACTCGGAATAACCAAAAACAAAACTAAAATCAGAGAAAGAAAAATTATAGGGACTACTAATATAAGCAGAGATTCTTCTGTTTTGAGATTAAACAGACCCAAATATATCATCCCCTTCTTTGGTTAGTTTAACCGTGGTATTTACATAGATTCCAGCATCTTTATACCTCAAAAAACCATTTTTTATAAAATAAGTCTCAGCAGACTTTTCAGAGTTATCCTTTACAACAGAAATCCTATCTCCCTCCACGCTCAGGGAATAAGGTTTTGAATCAGTGACTTTAATTTCAATATCTCCTGGTGCAGCACTGACTAAACCATAAAATGATGCTAAAGTATCTGCTGTATACAAATTTGAAAATTCACTTCCAGTAACTCTTTCCTTTGTATAGATTACCAAAGAACCAAGAATGAGAACTGTCAATACTAAGTACACCAGCCACATAAAAGAAACTCCAACGCTTTCCTCCCCTTTTTTGTCCATTAAAAGAATAAGTTATCCCAAGTTTATATTATTTTGCCTAATAGGTGGTTTTATAATCTTTTTGATAGAAAAATTGATTAAAATGGGGATAATGGCAAGGTATGTTCATGTTGGAACTCCTGAACTAGAAACTCCTGGAAGGTTATATCTGCATACCTCCGGATTAAATGTATTTACTGGTAGAGATTCTTCTCCAATAAAAAATGCTGCTCTTTATGCTAGAGAAGCCCTTGCCCAAGATGCAGAAGGGCTAAAAGAGTTTATGTTTTTTATAGGCATACTCTGGGGGGAAAGAAGCAGAAGAATCATGGATTTAATGAGATATAATGGATTTGACTTAGAAGAACAAAAACCATGGCAGGAAATCAACCCAGATGTAAACATCTCCATTATAACCGATGGTGTTTGGACTCCCGGCAATTTATTGTGTGAAGAAGGATTGATAGTATTAGGAAGGGAAGGAGAGCATAGAAGAAGGACAGCCAGTTTAGAAGAGTTTATAAGAACGCCCCCAAATCTAGGTCCTCTTGAACCAAAAAATCAGGAGTATATGGGATTAAGACTCCAAGCTTAGCTTGATAATTTTTTAGAACTCAAAACATTAATGTCTATATTTAGATTATCCTTCTTAACATCAAGATTAGCTATTGTCTCTGTACTCAGCACAAGGATATTGCATTCTGACTTGCTGTCCATTACATTCTGCTCAAACGCTGTACAAATATCTTCAGGAGTATTACACATTTCATTGGTAATTAATTTAACATCACACAAACAAAGGCATCCTTTTCCTTCGCATTTTAATGGTTTTTTTAGCTCACTAAAATATGCAGATCCGCATCTTCCTGAATAAGAGCTTTGCTCTTTCCCAAAACCAACTAAAACAAAATTATCATTTGTTGTAAACAATAACTCAGTGCCTGCAGTTTCCTTGTTTAATTCTTCTATTAATCTATTATAAAATTCAATGGGTGCTTTATTCTCATTGGTTTCGCTGGCAAACAGGGAGTAAGTGCTACTCAACGTTGGAAAAAAAGCAATGATAAACACTGCAAAAATAACAAGTGCTACTACAGAAAATCCAAGGCTAGTTACAGTGCTGGCAGCTCTTCTTTTCATATAATCTCACCATTTAATCCCTCTATATCCACATCAGTTGCAGTCTCACTCAACCCATCAGTAAAGCCGGTAATGTTTGAAATAAGCTCGCCTATTTTCTCTCTGAAAAAAATAACTAAAACAACAAGAACAACAAGTATGATTATTGTAGATACAATTAAAGTCATGCTCATTTCTGCCTTTTTCATGTTAAAAAAGAAAAATTATTCTATATACTCAAAGTCATCATATTGGCTCTGGCATATATTTGTAACTCCGGGGCATGTTTCTCCAATTTCTCCGCTCCAGCAATGGTCCTTTCTGTCGACCTTGCCATCTCCATCACTGTCAACATTTACAGTCTTTCTGCAATAGCTTGATCTGGATATCGCATTATCCCCTTGTAAATTCTGCGCCACCAAACACTTGCTCTGGCAGTCCTGAATTGCCGCATCTTTATTATCCGGTCCAATAGACTGTATCCTTTCTGTTAATTGTGAAAATCCGCCTAAAAAGAAAGCAACCAAAACCACTAAAACTATCACTAAGATAATAACAATCACTATGACATTCATTGACAATTCAGCGCCTTTTTTATCTTTGAAAAACATTTAACTTCAACCTCTTTATTTTTATTTAACCTTTCTATTATTAAACCTTTCTATTTAAATTTTACAGGAATGCACCAGCGCTCTATTTCCCACACTTCTCAGGTAGATTAGTTGAGCCTTCTGCTATAAAGCAGAGATTTTCTCTTTTTTTATAGACATTATCCTTATTCAACAATCTGATATTAGACCTAAATATAGAACCGCTGTCAATATACGCTCCATTTCCATCAAAATTAATGCTTAAGAAATCAACTGGAAAGAATGTTCCATCAGAAAAATAACATGCAGCATTGTTTATATCTTCCTTAAGTAAAGTCACTTTGTTCTGCGCATTGACAGATTCTATTTTTATATCCTTTCTTGAAAAAGTCAGTAGATGTTTATTAGTAAACTTATTAAAAGGTGCATCGCATAAGCAGTTATCCTGGCTATATTTAGAGCAATCTCTTAGTTTGCTATAAAATTCTTTAACACTAAGCACATCTTTATTGTCCTGGTCTGTAGTTTCCTCCCCCAGCCCTAAAGTTTTAATGATATCTCTAGACTGCTTGATAGGAGTGGAGGCAAAAAAAGGGATAACTACTACCAAAACCAGAAGTATTATGACTACTGTGACAATCACAACAACAGGTTTTACTTCTCCTTTATCCATCTTAAGCACCTAAAAAATTAGCAATGTTCTCAATCGCTTTATCCATTCCACCCTTGAATAAGCCAATAACTAGCAGTATAACAATTATTATTATCAAGGTAAGTATCAATTTTGCAACTGTACTCCACTCAAAACTTCCTTTCTTCATTTTCACCACCACTCTTAAAAATATTTTTTTTAGGACTGAAATGAACCTTTGAACAAACTGCTCCATTCTCATCTACAATACCATCCCCTTTAGCTATAATCAGGCTAGGATACATGTAGTTAACACCGAAAACTGTCTTAAAACCAGAATATACAAATCCAGTTATAGCCCCAGAGTAAATAGCAGAAGGATGCCTCACTATTGAAACTTGAATAAATATAGACTTTACAACATTCTCTCCAATCATAGTAAAGGTATCTAAAAACTGGTCGGTTAAAGAAGGAGCAGTATCACTTTTTATCACTGTGAACATTGTATACATCTTATCTCCTTTTTTTAATGGAATCTTCCCTTCTCCAAAATCTATTCTTGAATTCTCCGTTCCTAGGAAGATATCCGAATATGTCTTTTTTTGCCCAGAAACTTTATTATTAGACAGATAAGCTTCAAACTTATCCAAATCAAAATCATTAATCTCAGCGTCCTCTCCGATAGTAGTCTCATCACAAACAAAACAATAGTTTTCTATGCCTGTAAAATCCCAGTCACTAAAAAAATCAACCTTGCCTCTTCCATACATATCCCAGCAGTTAAAAGATGTTTTAGCCATATACTCATAAAATTCTGCTTCTTCTTTATCCTTAATTGTGCTTACAGTTGTAATACAAGGGTTATCTGAAGGAATTAGTCTTACTCCCTCAACTTTAAATTTAGACTGCAGTCCCACCCATATATTGCAGTTGCTTATATCCGCTTCCCCTGTAATAATACTAAATAGCCCACTCGAATACAAAAAGATAATCACAGCTATTATAGCCAAAGCAATTAATCCAACAATGAGTTCTCCTTCCATTCCTTTTTTATCCAAGAACATTTTTCAATCCGCCCTGAATTATAACGAATAAAAGAATAATGATAATAAGAACAAAAATTAATACCAAGATAAGATCCGCACTCCCCTTTTTCATAACAAACTAATGATAAAAGTAGTTTAAATATGTTTAGATTAAGCAAGAGCAAAGGACGACTTCTTCATAAGCCTAACAATTAAAAAGACTTTTATATTAATCTTTATGATTATACAAAATATGAAATTTGATATCGTAGTGGTCTCACATGCTTCACTTGATTTATACTTGGATAAACTGTACCTAGGGGGCCCCGTGTCTTATTGCGGTAGGCTTTTAGATGAATTGGGTGCTAACTATTTAGTTGTTGGAATGGTAGGAAAGGAATTTCCATTTAAAGATTATTATAAAAAAAGAATAAAAAGTAATATATTGGTAGAGTCTACAGCAACTACTTCATTTGTAATGGAGCATATAAAAGGTATAAGGCATATTAAAATTTCTGCAAAAGCAGAACCTTTTGATATAGCTAAAATACCAAAAGAAGCAATTAAAGCCAGATATATTTTATTATCCCCAATTATTGATGATATGCCTATTGAATTTATAAAGAGGCTATCTAAAAGAACTAATGCAAAGTTATGTATTGACCCGTTTAATAATGATAATGGTAAATTTTCAAAGATGCAAAAAATTTATTTCTTGGAAGTAGCAAATTATGTAGAAATAATAAAACTTTCACAAAATGAGCTTGTAGGATTATCTGGATTTAAAGATTTAAATGAAGCGATAACTAATTATTTATCTAAATTTAACAATATATTTATTATAACCTTAGGGAAAAATGGTGCTCGAATCTATAAAAAGAATGAAATAAATAAAACTGTTAGGGGAATAGACTTATGCCCCTTTGTTGATGCGACGGGTTGTGGGGACATATTTTTTGCAGGTTTTATTTATGGATTATCAAAAGAATATCAATTAGAAGAATGCGTTTTATTTGGAAATATCTGTGCAGGTCTATCTGTAAGTAGTAAAGGAGTAGATTCAATACCAAAAAAGGAGGACATAATCAAGATGTATAATTCGCTTAAATAAATCTGCCATCTAATATTCTTTCTACATCATCCACCATTTGAGAAAAACTGCCACTTATACTAAAAAATTCTAAGTCTGAATCTTTAAGTGAAGCCACCAATCTGGTCGAATAGGTTCCATCATCTAAAGAAGGAAGAGATAATCCCTGAGACATAATACAATACCCAACGGTTCTAAGCTCCATACATACTGCTTCATAGAATCTTATTTTTCCTATCTCTCTTGGAACATGTTTAGA
The DNA here is from genome assembly GCA_018302725.1 of Candidatus Woesearchaeota archaeon. Classification (GTDB taxonomy): domain Archaea; phylum Nanobdellota; class Nanobdellia; order SCGC-AAA011-G17; family GW2011-AR20; genus JAGVZJ01. Next base: position 11,234 of record JAGVZJ010000011.1, read on the forward strand.
TTTGTTAGATCCTAATAAGTCTGGTTCTAAAAATATTACATTTCTTAATAAACGTCTTTGATCCGAATGCTTACCCATTAAACCAATATCAACATACCCACTAGTACTTCCTCTTACATCTTCTTTTAACCTACCATCATTAGAATGGTGGGGGCTAATTCCTACGTAAGTGTTACCTCCAAGAACATAAAATTCATTACCACTTAATTCTAATTTGATAGCATCATCCCCATAACTGAAACAATTGTGGGATAAGACCATTTCTAAGTTTAATGTACTTTTACCACTTTTTGAAGGTCCAACTAATAAAATTGGATCACCCCGTTCTATTGCAGCAGCATGCAACACAAAATGGTTTCTTCTTAAAAATTCTCTTTGTAATAAGTGATAAATTAAATAACATAACTGCCCTTCTCCAATATTGCCAAAATCTGCATTTACCCCTAACCCCGAAGGGAGATAAGCAGGAGATCCTTGAAGTAAACTGACTATAGATCCATTAGTAATTGTTGGTGAAATAGAAAAATCAGGAATGATATGTCTAAGGTAAGCGCTATGATCAAGTATATCCAACACTCTTTGTGAGTCTGTGACAACTAAAACTGAATCTGACCCAGATATTAATTTTCTTTTTTTCATTTTAATTGAAAAAATTCCAAAATTGTTGGTTTCATAGGTCTTGACTTGTTTTCTATATGCTCCTTTATTCTATAAACATTCTTTCTGTCCGGAATAAGATTATTTATGGTCCCGATACATAAAATAGGAGCATTTATCTTTTTTAATAATCCAATTTTATTTTTTATCCCTTCATTTCCTTCAGTAACTATAACATAATCAAAGCTCTCAATATTTAGATTAGAGTTTATTTCACTTCCTCTTAACCACATTATTTTTGCTTCCTTTTTTAAATGTTTTAAGGCATGTTTTATTGATTCCTTTAGAGAAATATAAAGCCCTGAAGATTCTGTTTCTCCAATTACTAAGACATTCTTATAGCCCTCCGTTTTTAAATTAGCATATGTTTCTAAGCTACCTGCTGTTCTTTTTTGGTCAAACTTAAAATATTTCAAAAAAATGTATTCTTGATTAAATTTTAGTATTTCTAGGGGCAGAGAATAAATGTCTTCTACAGAAGGGAGGTTTATTATATTTTTTTTATCTATAAAGATATCTCTTGTTATCCTATTCTTTTGATTTTCTGTTAATGGTTTATCCGACCTAACAGCTAAGATACTCGGTTTTAAACTAGAATTTAACGCTCTTTCATAACTTTGTTTAATTATCTTTAATAAAAATGGTTCTTCTTTGTAAACAATATCATGATTAGACTTAAGGGGCAAATAGGCATAATGAACGACTAAAAATTCATCTGGATTTTTACATTGTAAAATAGATAATGCTTTTAAAAAATATAAAGATTCTGCGTCCCCTAATGTGCCCCCTACCTCAATGATACATATATCTTTACCTTCTGACGCATTTTTAATCTTTTCCAGATATATAGGGATTAAATGAGTGTTTATCGTCAGTATTTCTCCCTTTTTTAATTGACCATTCAATTGTTTTTTGAATAGTTCATAATAACATTCTCCATTGATAATGCTATTTATTGATGGAATGTCTTGATCTAAAAATCTTTCATAAACCCCCATATCAGAATCTACTTTTTTTCCTTCAAAATTAATAAATATCTCCTCTCCTTCCCAAATTATTTCATCTTTAGAATCGCCTGTGGCTAGAGAAGCAAAGCTTAGATTTAGTAAACCATCAAATTTTATTATCGTTGTAATTAAATTGAACGTAGAAAAGATATATCCCAGACTTGCAGTAAAAATTGTCTTACCCGTTCCTGTTGCAGTACCTCCACAAACAATGATGTATTTTGTCATTTTAATATTAAAGGAAATTCTTTCCGAATCTCAAGAATAGACTCTACTATATCCTCTCTAGTGATAAATTTCATTATTTCTTCAAACTTTACCCATTTAAATTCGGACAGTTCATTTGTGTCTAATTTAATAGAAACAGACTTATTAACTTTTAATATAAAGAAGTGCTGTTCCTGACCTTTAAACCCTTTCTTTTTCTGTAAATCTTCTGGCCAGTCAAATGTATTTATATGTTTAGCCTCACTTATAAGGGTATAACTTGTAATCCCTGTTTCCTCTAATAACTCCCTTTTAATGCCTTCACGCCAATCTTCATCTTTTTCTAAGCCTCCTTGAACAAACTGCCATTCATTTGAAGGTTTTTTTACTATTAAGAATTCATCTCCATTTGTTACCAACATGCAAACATTTTTTCTATATTTTTGGATTGTGTCATTGACTAACATCCCTAAGAAAGTGTTATTTATTTGATTATATTCCGAAGCTTTATCAAAATAGTCGGGTAATTTTTCAAAGAAATCTGCGCAGTCTAATATTATTTTGTTAATTTCTTCTTGAGAGAAGTTGTGGAGATTATTCCAACTTTTCCTAATCTCACTGCATTTTAAAGGAAGATTACTATATTCAAAATCACCAAATTTCTCTTTAAAAATTCTTGCGGTCATCTCTTTTTTGTCAGGCAATTCCCCCTTTAAAATATTAAAGCAAATAGCGCATTCTAAGACCATATCAACATATTTCGATATCTTATGTTTTAGAGGTTCATCTATAGTAACTGGGACATGAAATGATTGGGTAAACGGTTGTATTCCATTTGAAGAAGTGATAATACTTCTTGATTCATGACGTGAACTTATTATCTTAGATTTTAGATCAGCAATAACCCGGGATATCTGTGTTCTTTTTAGTACTGCTCTAATCTCTTCATTTAATTCCATGCCATAAATTACAGTCATATCTTTATAATAAGACAGCAAAGAATATGGACATATTGAACTTTCATACCTAACATATTCAGGAAATTCATCTATTGAGTGTACCCTAAAAGTCATAGGGATTGAGGGGTATTTTTTGTTTAGGGCTATATTAATTACACCCAATTGTTTAAACAAATCCAAATTAATTTTAATTGAATTAGTAAAAATTAAAACATCCATATCAGACCAGTTTTCAACCTCTTCTCCGCGTGCATAAGAGCCATATATTGCAACACAAGTTATACCTTCAATTTGAGTTTCATTAAACTCTTTGGTTAAGTCTTTTTTTAGTTCATCAAATAGATTCATTTTTTTGTTACCTTTGAGTTTTACATTTAATAAATTTTTCAATTTTTTTAATTGCTTCCGAATCTTGTACTTTTTTATAAGGGTGTTTAAAAAAGAATGAAGAGGGCGAAGTTAAAACCCCCGATATACCTCTGTCTAGTCCTAACTTCGCACATCTTATAGCATCAATAACTATACCCGCTGAATTTGGGGAATCCTCAACTTCTAATTCAATTTTAATATTTACCGGTATCCCCCCGAAACCAATCCCCTCAACAATTATTTTAGCAATTTTCTTATCTCCTTGCCCGGCTATAAACCCATGGTTATTCATTCCTTTCCCCGGACCTGCATAAACCGGAGGTATAGAATACCCTCCTTTTGGATGATCCTTGATTAAATGTTCAATTGATGAGCGTTTGCTAATTAACTTTGTTTGTATCCTCTCTGGATCTGTCATATTCAAAAAGTCGGTATTGCCTCCATAGTTTTCTTGCTTTGTATGTAATATTTTTATTCCTCTATCTAAATAAGATTGAATTGCCATTCGGTGGGACCATGTAGCTCCTAACTGGGATTTAACATCATCGCCAAGAAGTGGAAGCCCTGCCCTTTCAAATTTTTTTATCCATTTTTTGTTTGAAGCTATAAATATTGGCATACAGTTTACAAAAGCGCAACCTGCTTGTATTGCCGCATTTGCATAATATTCAGTTGCTTCTTTAGAACCAACAGGCAAATAGTTTATTACTACATCTACTTTGTATTCTTTTAATTTCTCAGCAACATTAACTGGTTTTTCTTTTGTTGGTAAAAAGGTTATGTCTTTATCAAATTTGAGCATATGCTGAGACACCCCATCTAAAATAGGACCCACGAATACTTTTGCGTTTAATATCGGGACATTACAAAACTTTGTTGCAACATTTGGTTTTTCAAATATGGCTTCAGAAATGTCTTTATTTATTTTTCTTTCATCAATATCGAAGGCAACAACTGGAACAATATCTTTAACTCTATATCTACCAACTAATGAATGAATTAGACCCGGAACAAATTTATTGCTAGAAACGGAATTATAATACTGCAGTCCTTGTATAAGGCTGCTTGCACAATTTCCAACCCCCACAATGGCAATTCTAATTTCCTTACGCATTTTGCACCATTATTTTTTATATAGGGAGTTATATAAACCTTGTTATTCCTAGAGAGTAAACAATTAATAATAATTTTAAGATTTTCTAGTTGGCACCTATATCGAGAAGCTCAAAAAGGTTCCCCCCCAAGCTTGTTATGATCGACATACTAAAAGCATTAGAAGAGGTTAATTCTAAAGTAATGGGATGAAATGGAAGGAACAACGTAAAGATAAAAGAAAACTAGTATCATCAGTCCACAAACCATTAATGTCCTTTTAGCTATTATACCCAGGTTTTGACTCTTGCAATTATAATCTTCAAAACCCTTGAATCAAATACAGGACAGTTATCTGTGCAAGGGGCATTTGGATTAAGAGTGTTTATTGAAACAGAATCCTGTGCTCTATTACCTTGAAAATCTTCAGCTATCACAGTTATTATGAAATCATTATTATCACACCTTAAAGTGTCAAAGTCTTTTGCAACCAATACATTCAGATTAGTTGTGCTTGAAGGATAAGTAACCCTTCCTAATAAATTGCAGTCCTGAGCATTGCAGAATGTACAAGCTCCTTGGTTATACCTCACATTTACAGGAGAGAAGGTTGCAGGAGTTCCTGGATTATCTCTCTTTGTTATATACCAGCTGATTGAACTTATGCTGGAATCACTTTGAGCCCTTGCCTGTACTGAAACTGAGCTTCTTAAGTTGCTCTTTGTAGTTGGAGTTAAAATCTCCACTCTTGGGGTAGTATATCCTGTTTTTTGCACAACAATATCAGGATTTACTGACAAATGTGTTTTGAAAGTATAAGAAGCTCCAGGAGTTGAAGGGGAAGTCAATAAGTTTCTAAGTGCTGGGTTTGTGGTGCTAGGTGAAAAAATAGCTACACAAGTACTCCCTTGAACAGTGCATCTTTGAGTATTTATGTAGGAATCAGACCCAGAATTAACTCTCCACAATGTAATTGGCTGTGATACTGGTGAAGTATATTCCACTTTAATTGTTAAGTCCCTATTCTGAGATGAATTAACCGGGAAATCCAAAAACCTTACACTCCCGCAAGTTCCGCAGTCAGGATCACAAACATTACATCCTCCTCCGATTTCATTTAAAGGACAGGTAGACCAATCTCCATAATTCTGCGGGCAAAATCCATCTGGTGTTGAGCTGCATAATTTTGTTACAGTACTGCAAAATTTAGCTCCAGTACATTCATTATTTGAATTTCTTACTAATTCTATCTCTGTCTGGAATTTATCAGTCACGCCAAACTGAGTTGCTTGACAGCAAGATAATTCATAAGGTAATGGTTGTGGGGAGTCTAAGAAACAACCTTGTGTTGAAAAGTATTGAGATTGTGAAGGGTCATATGAACATTGTGCAGCACAAGGAGTTACATCAGTAGGCCAACACACTCCTCTAAAAGAATCCCAGCTCTCATATAACTTTTGGCAACATCCTCCTGTTAAGTCTGTGCCTATCTCTTTGGAATAATACAATTCATTCCCAGAAGTATCTGCAACACAACATTGTAATGAGTCTGTATCACTCCTAGCTTCCCCATGAACGTAACATGTTTTTGTAACAGTAGTAAAACAACAAATCTTATTTGGTAAATTAACACTACAGTCCGCAACATGAGAATCTGTTCCTTGGTATAGAGACAAAACACATGCTTCATTGGAGTTACAAGTAGCTCCACTTATCCTACAATCTACATTTGAGTTATCTGTTGTAGACAAGCAGATAGAATTTGCCTGTGGCCCAGGATCAACATGGGAATCATCTAACAAATAAAGATCTGCTAAACTATCTCTACTAGTTGCAACAACATCGCAAGAATTGCTTATACTTGTTCCAGAGCAACACAGCTTAAATGGAAATTTATAAATATCTTTAGAAATATGTGCATCTTGTGGAGCTGCAACTGATGCTAAAGTTATTTCCCCAGCTCCACAAGAAGATTTAATAGAACATGAATTCAGTGTTGCCCCATTAACATTTAATAATAATACAATTGAAAATATAAAAATAAATAACAGTAATGCACCTCTTTTCATAAAATTAAGATAATTTAGTTATTTAAAAATTATTTGGATTTAAAATGCTTCATTAACAACTTTGTCAGTTACATCTTGTGGTCTTGTGCTTAATGGTCTTTGTCCATGATATTTAATTATTTGAGCATCTCTTTCTGTGATTTCATCAGTTCCGCCATCTAAAAAAACAGAACTGCCTGTTGCTCTAATTCTTTGGTCCAAATCTACTCTCGGTTCCTGCCATAATCCACCTGCACCTAAAACCTCATTAAGAGCTGTATGTTTACTTGTAAATCCCGGTCTATACCCCACATCAGAAGAGATTATTTTTCCACTATCATCAAATTCCGGCAATCCGACTCCTAGAGCACCTTGAGGTAATCCACTGTCCCAAAGGAATAAAGCATAACCTGGAACAACAATGTTCCTTCCTTCAGGATTTCTAGTATAACCTGGAACCACATCTCCTGGAGG
>JAGVZJ010000012.1 GCA_018302725.1 Candidatus Woesearchaeota archaeon
ATTTGGTCTAAGAGCTATTCCCAATGCAATCATTCCTATTCCAATGCCTAATGCTGGGTAAAGTGTTGTTCTGCTGCTCTTAATTTCTGATCCATTTTGTATCTCTCTTATTGGGGATCCTCTTGGAGGCTGCCTTCTTTTTTCCCATGCTTTGTCTTCTTTGTAAGCAGCTTCTTTTACTTTTTCCATGACTCTGTCTCTTAAACAATCAAAGTTGCCAAATAGATCGATTACCCAATTCTTGTTGTATCTTGTTGTTTCTTCTAAGTCAATTACCCAGTCTTCAGGAGTATAGAAAAAGTTATAACTTGGTGAATATTCGTCGTCGGCACACAGAGCGTTTCCTGTTGCGAATCTTAATAGTTTCCTTCTGTCTATAGAATCAAGAATTCTTACAACCCATTTTTCTAAGGGTAAACCCGAATTTTGTTTTCTGCTCTCTTTAGCCATTTTATAATTTTCCTAATTGGAGGGTATTTAAACCTTTCTTTTTTTACTATTATATAATAGTTTATTCTTAGAATTATTTTATAGTAAAAATTTAAAAAGGTTTTGATAGGGCTGAGAAATGAATGGGGAAGCCAGGATTTGAATTTCCAATTTGTAAGGGTCAACTTAACAAATTCCTGGATCCTTCGGTCTGGAGCCGAAGACACTAAACCTGGTTATGCTACATCCCCACTGGTAACTTTTCTGATTGTATTCTTTATTAATGTTTTTGTGTAAATAAATCTATATAAACCTATTATATTATGGGAGGGTATGATAAATAAAGAGGAGTACTTCTTCCCTTATGAGGTTGTAAGAGGGCATCAAGAAGAGCTTATTAAAGAAGTAAAAAAATGCGCAGAGAACAGAGAAAATATTCTGATTCATGCCCCTACAGGAATAGGGAAAACAATAAGCGTTCTAAGCCCTTTAGTAAGCTATGCGGCTAAAAATGATTTAACAATCTTTTTTCTGACACCAAGGCATATGCAGCATAAGATTGTGATAGACACTATGAGGCTTATTAAAGAGAAGTTTAATGCTAATATTACTGTAGTTGATTTTATTGGCAAGAAATGGATGTGCGCTCAAAATGGTGTGGATTTTTTGAGTTCAGGAGAGTTTGGAGAGTACTGCAGGGATTTAATTGAGAAAGGAAGCTGTGTTTATTATGAAAATTTTAAGAATAAAAAGCTGAATGTAAAAAAAGATTTAATTTTAGATGCAATCCTGAAAGATGGGCCAATGCATGTCCAGGATGTTGTAAAGAAGATTTCAAAAGAAAAATTTTGCCCTTTTGAGATGTCTGCTGTTTTAGCGCAAAAAGCAAAAGTTGTTGTTATGGATTACTACCATTTATTAAACCCTAATATAAGAAAGAGTATTCTAGCAAGGCTGAACAAGGAATTAGAGAGATCTATTATTGTATTTGATGAGTGCCATAATCTTCCTGAGAAATGCAGAAAAATATTAACAGACCAGATTAATACAAGGGTAATAGACTTAGCCATTAAAGAGGTAGGGCAGTTTAATGGAGGAGAGGGATTGAAAGATTCTTTGTTGGAGATAGGAAATTTATTACTTGGGCTGTCTAAAAAAATTCCCCTTGATAAGAGTGAATGCTTAGTAGAAAAAAAAGATTTTTCTTTTGAAGACTATGATTCATTAATAGAAGACTTAGGAAGCTTTGCTGATGAAGTTAGAGAGGAGAAAAAGAGAAGCTATGTTGGCAGTGTTGTTAATTTCCTTGAATTGTGGAGGGGTAATGATCATGGGTTTTCAAGGATTCTGACAAAAGGGTTTTTGGAGGATGGCAGGGCAGTTGTGAAATTAAAATACAGCTGTTTAGACCCCAGTTTGATTACCAAAGAATTGATTGTTAGCAGCTATTCTGTCATAGGGATGAGCGGAACTTTAACACCTTTGGAGATGTATAAAGATTTATTGGGATTTGAAAATGTCAAGTTATTAGAATATGAAAACCCATTCCCCAAAAAGAACCAGCTGAGTTTAATTGTTCCGGGGGTAACTACTAAATTTTCTGCAAGAAATGAAAAGATGTACAGGAAGATTGCATTGAAATGTGCATGCTTGGTCAATGCAGTCAGTGGGAACTCAATAGTGTTTTTTCCAAGCTACAATACAAGAGATGAAGTTAATTTATTTTTTGAGAGGTGGTGCAAGAGAACAACTTTTTTAGAGCAAAAAGGCATGAATAAGCATGAAAGAGATGAGCTAATTGAGAAGTTTAAGAGCTATAAAGATAAAGGGGCTGTTTTATTAGCAGTTAGCAACGGGAGTTTTGGAGAGGGAATTGATTTAATTGGGGATTTTTTAAAAGCTGTTTTTGTTGTTGGGATTCCATTAACCAAGCCAGATTTGGAAGTACAAATGCTAATAGATTATTATGAAGGCAGATTTAAGAAAGGATGGGATTATGGGTATATTTATCCTGCAATTATTACAACAATCCAGAATGCTGGAAGATGTATAAGAAGTGAAAATGACAAAGGAGTGGTTGTATTTTTAGATGAGAGATATAAGTGGGGGAATTACTTCAAGTGCTTCCCAAAAGATAAGAACTTTATTATTACAGAAACACCTGTTCAGAAGATTAATGAGTTCTTTAAGGATTAAATTTTATTTGTTTGCTTCCCTGAATGTATTAGCTAAGTCAATTATGTACTTTCCTTCTCCAACTTTGAATACTAAGGGCTTTCCAGAGAATAAATCAACTAAACTAATTTCATACTGTCCTGGTTTGCTTATTCTGATGCTTTCTATGTCTAATATGACAGGTCGGTCTTTGTTTTCAATGCCTATCATATCAAATACATCCCTTTCCATCTGGGTCTTTTCTTCTTCTGGAATATTAGAAGAAATATCTTTTATCCGTTCAAGATCTTTATTTTTCACAAAGAAGAAGAATTTTCCGCCACATTCGCAACCTTTCAGTAACTCTTTAGAACCATCTTCATAGAATTTATTGCACCTGACACACTGATGAGCCATGTTAGTTCCTCACTCTTGGATTACCTTTCCTGATTTTTTCCTGTTTTCCTCTATAGTTAACCATTGTAAATTTGACGGATTAAATGCTTTTTTTACCTCATTAGGATTTGTAAGTTTGAATGTGCGCAGAGGAATTATATGATCTATTTCATAATCGCTTATATTTTTTGGAAAGGGGTTTAAACTTTTAATCACTTCTTTCCAATCAATTCCATATTTTCTGGAACTCATAATTTTTCCAGTTTTTGTGTATTTGGTTAAAGCGTGATGTAAAGAACGTCTAAGTCTGTCTCTAACTGCAAATTCTAGATCTGTTCTCCTTCTCCACATTTCTTTTCCCCTTATCCTTTTTTTAACTTCTGGTCTTTTTGCATAATCCTTCCAATATTCTGCTCTTTTTTTTCTATGTTTTGTTATTGCTAAAATTCTATGCCTTTCTCTCCATTCTGGATGATTTCTTCTATACTCTCTCGTTCTTATTCTATTTATCTTTTTTATTTCTGGCTTGCTGTTATAATGCTTTCTCTGACATATATTGTTACAAAAACGTTTTCTTTCTATCTTAGTTTTTATATATTTATTACAAAACTCACACTTTTTTACGTACATTTTACCTTATATTTTTTGTTAATAACTCTATCTTATCAGGGTCCCTTTTAATCTCTTTAACAATTGAGGCGGGCCCTATTATAGTCATACCTGAAACATTAATCCCTAAGATAGCCTTTGCTAAATTCCTTTTTAGCTTATTAATCAAATCTTCCTTGGCTTGGTCCCCAACTGAGCAAATTTCTATCCCCTTAAATCTTCTACTGATGCTATTCATCGTTCTTTCTATCAGCAAAGCTTCTTCTTCTGGTGAAAACTTTCCCTCTAGCAGAATTATTCTGTTGTTTTTTACTATTCTCAAGACTTTTGAGATTTTATTCTCGCTGCTTAAGTTTGCTATTTCTGAGTAGGGTATAAACTGTAATCTTAACATTTTATCTTACAATCCTAAACAATTCTTTGTAGAATCCCTCCATATTTTCTCCTTTTAATGCTGAAACTCCAATTACATTATACTGCGGGAATGCTGATTCTACTCTTTTTACATTAGCTTTTTTTAAGTCAATTTTATTTGCGACAATCAGCACAGGGATGTTACGGGCTGCTAGGTTCCCTATTATTGTGACATTTACCTGGTCATATGGGTTTTGTGTTGCGTCCAGGACAACTAAAACGCAGTCTACATTTTCAAGCCATTTTATAGCTTCAATTACCCCCTGGGTGGCTTCTTTAGCTCTTCTTTTAGCTTCTTTTTTTGACATCTTGTACTTTAAGAAATCTTCAAAGTCTATTTTTGTAGCAATTCCGGGAGTGTCTATAAGGTTAAAATTTAATTCTTTTCCTCCTGATTTAATCCTTACTTCTTCTTTTACTTTTATCTCCCTTGTTTCATGGGGGACTTTTGAGACTTCTGACATCACTTCTCCAATCCAATCCATAGAAATCTGGTTTGCCAAGGAAGATTTTCCTGCATTTACAGGACCATACAACCCAAGTCTTATCGTTTTTTTAAACTGAAAAATTTTCAGAATATTCTTCAGATAATCAAAAAATCCCATTGTATTCTCACTTATTTTATTTGTATTTAAAGATTATCATTCTCCAGTATCTTTTTTATTATAGGGTATACCTGTTTGAACACTTCCTTTATTGGGGGATTGCCGTTTACTTCTTTTAGCTTACTCTTTTTTTTGTAATAGGCTATGACTGGTTCTGTCATTTCTTTATAAACCTTCCATCTGTGTTCTATTGTCTTTCTTGTATCGTCTGATCTGTGCTGTGTTTTTGCCCTTTTTAACAACCTTCCTGTAATCTCTTTTTTAGTGCATCTCAGGAAGATAAGAAAATCGATTTTTAGCCTTTTAGCCTGATCCAAATCTCGCGGGGTTCCACTTAGCAGCACATTTCTTTTGCTTTTTTTCACTTCGCTTTTGATAATCTTCTCAACTACCTCATCAGGGATAAGGTTGCCTTTTTTCATGGTATCTTTTATCTTCCTTCCAAGAGAGGTATTTTTCCTTGTTTCTTTTCTTAAAATATCTCCTGGAGAAATAATTTTTATCTTGAATTTTTTAGAAATGAGGATACACTGTGTATCTTTGCCTGCTCCTGGCGGGCCTAATATAGATATTACTTTTTTCATCCTCTTTTTTAAAATGTATAAGCGTTTTTTTCTGTAGGAACCTCTTCTTCAGACCATGCTTCCTGCATTCTCTTTGCTGTTTTACTAATCTCTTTTTTTATTTCCGGCCATAATTTAAACACATCATTGATGTATCTTACAGTTGATGTTTCTTCTTCATCTATATCTAATCTTATTGACTCTTTTTCATAATGCATTAGTTTTTTGTATAAATTTGAAATTGCCTGCTTCTCTTCTTCCGAAAAGGCTTTTGATTCAACCATTGTGATTATGTTTGGCTGTGAAGGATAAAGAATGCTTTCTATTATCCTGCAATAAAAAACTATTTTTTCATTTATTTTCCTTCTTATGAATCTTAAAAGGAACTTTGTATTTTCCAATCCTTGAATGTTTGAGAGCTCAAACTCATTATCAAGTTTTTTGAAATCCGGAAGTTTAGTTTTTAACTTTTGGTATTCCTTTTCGATATTCAGTTTCTCTTCCATATTCTTTTTATGCCTACAGAATATAAAAGCTTAACTAAAAAGCCCCAGAGGAGATTTGAACTCCCGACTTCTTCCTCTCTGGCTCGGTTACCAAGGAACTAAGCAGTCCTTAAACTTGTGCTCTACCAGGCTGAGCCACTGGGGCCTGTTTCTTTTTTAGAGCTTTAATTATTTAAATACTTTTAAAAAATAAAAAAAAGAATAAAGAATCCTGATACTCATAAAGAATTAAAACTTCTTATGTTTTCTATAACAGTCCTTACAGTAAATAGGTCTGTCTTCTTTTGGCTTAAAGGGAACTTCACACTCTTGACCGCAGTCAGAGCAAGTTGCTTTGTGCATTTCTCTTTCTTCGAAGTCTCTTCTAAAGCCTCTTCCTTGTCTTTCCATATTTATTTTTCTCCTAATATACACAACAAAGAACTAATGTTCTAAATTATGCTTTACTAATGCTTATAAGTTGTGGTTTATAAATCTTTGTAAAAATCTGTGGGGGACAGGACTTTCATATCTGGTAGTACTTTATTCACTGCCCTGATATTTGAACCTGCGTAGGCACTAAGCCACAGGATTTCTCAACATTGCAATTTCCTTGTAGCAATGAAGGAAATGTGTGCACTTAAGTCCTGCCCGTTTGGTCCTTCTTACGAAGATTGACCAGACTCCGGCACCCCCACCTACCAAATTTTAACTTCTTAATACTTTATAAATATTTATATCAGCTTTTTTACTTCTTTTTTAAGCTCTTTTATAGGCCTGGCTAAAAAGTGGGTTTTACAATACCCAAAAAACTCAATATCATTCTGGCACTGGTATCCAAGTTCATTGATTGCCTTACATTTATTTTTGGAAATTCTGCATTCTCTACAAATTCCCTGCCTTGACCTTGGGGAGTTGTAAGGGGCATAGTACTTTTTACATTTTGTACACAACTTTTTATATTTCACAGGCGGCATAATAAGCTTAGTATATGGGAGTTTATTAGTGTTTGGTTAACCGATAATTATTTATATAAACCAATAATCTTAGAGTTAGATGATTGCTTCTAAAATAAAACCAATAAAAGAGGGGACTGACAGGCTGAGAAGGGAGATTCAGATTAATGTAACTACTGCTGTTCTTGCCGCATTTGGTTTTATGATTGCTTTGGTGTGGAGAGATGCCATACAGGAAGCGATTAATAAACTGCTGGTAGTTTTAGACTTAACAGGAGATGCTTATATCTTTAAGGTAATTTCTGCAGCAATGGTTACATTTGTCTCTGTAATTGGGATAATTTACTTTTCTAAATTTAAGGAAGAGGATAAAAAATAATTAATCTATTTTTTTAAGGATTTCTTCTTTTGAGAATTTGGACTGGCAGGTATTACAGATTATTTTCTGTTTTTTCCCTATTCTCATGTACGTCCCTTTAATTTTATTTAAGAAAGTTTTTTCAATCTCACTTTTGCAGACTTCACACTTAACCATTTTACTCCTATTATCTGCTAGTTTTTAATCTTTTTGAAATAACCTTAAAAAGTACAAGAAATTCTAAGTTTTATGAATAAGTTTACTGCTATTGTTGACAAGGATAAATGCGCTCCTAATAAATGCCAATTGGAATGTATAAAATTTGACCCTTTAAACAGAGTTAAGGATGGGGAAGGGTTTCATATTGGGCAAGATAAAAAGGCAGTGATAAGTGAAAAAGTTGTTACAGAAATGCACAAAATCCCTGCTAAGAAATGTCCTTTTGAGGCAATTAAGATAATAAAACTGCCTTCTGAATTAAAACAAGAGCCTGTTCATCAATATGGACAGAATGAATTTAGATTGTTTACATTACCTGTTCCTAAAAAAGAAACTGTTGTTGGGGTTATAGGAAGAAATGGGATAGGAAAGACAACAGCATTGGCTATTCTAAGTGGGAGTTTAAATGCCAACTTAGGGGATTATAATAATGAGAAGAATTTAGATATAGTGGAAATATATTCCAACTCTATCTTAGGGGGTTATTTTGAAAAGTTAAGAGAACACAAAATAAAAGTCAGCTATAAACCTCAAAGAATTGAGTTATTGCCTGAAGTTTACAAAGGCAGAAAGGTCAAAGAACTGATAGAAAAGAGTGATGAACTAAGAATAAGCAAAGAACTGATTTCTAAACTGGATATGAAGAGCATTTTAGACAGAAATGTTGAAGAATTATCAGGAGGAGAGTTACAGAAATTAGCTATTGTTGCATGTTTGATAAAAAATGCCCAGGTTTATTATTTAGATGAGCCAATGAGTTTTTTAGACATTACTACAAGAATAAATGTTGCCAGGCTGATAAGAGAATTGAAAAAATCAATAATTGTTGTTGAGCATGATTTGACTTCTTTAGACTATATTTCTGATGAGGTACAGATTGTTTATGGAGAAAGAGGTGCTTACGGTATATTCTCCCAAAGCAAAGGGGTTAGGAATGGCGTTAATGAATATTTAGACGGATACATAAAGAGTGATAATGTCAAATTCAGAGATTATGCTATAAGATTTAATGAGTCTCCTGTTACTAAAACAAAGACTGATGTAATGCTGTTTGAGTTTCCTGAGATGGAGAAGAAGTTTGAAAGCTTTGAACTGAAAGTTGAAAGTGGAAAAGTAAACAAAGGAGAAGTTATAGGTGTTGTTGGGGCTAATGGGTTAGGGAAAAGCACTTTTTTGAAACTGATAACAGGACAGGAGAAGGCAGATAAAGGAAAAGTTGACAAAGTTAAGTTTAGCTATAAGCCACAATATATCAAAGCTGAGAAAGGAAATGTTTTAGATTATTTGAAAGAGAAAGCAGGTAATTCTTTTAATTCTGGATGGTATAAGCAGAATATTCTTGAGAAATTAGGTGTTGGAAATATTTTAATGAGTGAGATGAAAAACTTATCTGGGGGAGAATTACAAAAAGTAATGGTTGCTGGGTGTTTAAGCGAGGATGTTGAGCTAGTTTTAATGGATGAGCCTTCTGCTTTTGTAGATGTTGAAGACAGGCTAAATATGGCAGAGATAATTAAAGACTTCATAATAAGAAAAGAGATTTGCGCTATAATTGTAGATCATGATATTCAGTTTGTGGATTATTTGTCAGACAGTTTGCTTGTGTTTGAAGGAAAGTCAGGAATAAATGGTAGAATGGAAGGAATTAATGAAAAAAGAGAAGGAATGAACAAAGTTTTGAAGATGCTGGACATAACATATAGGGTTGATAAAACTACAGGAAGAAGAAGGATTAATAAACCTAGAAGCCAATTAGACCAGCAGCAAAGGAAGAAAGGAGAGTTTTATTATAGATGATTAATTTTTAATTCATCATCCTGGACATATTCTAAATTATGTTTTAATGCTGTACATGCTTTTTGAATTTCTCTTCCCAAATATGCTGCATGTCCCATATTTTCTATTAAGTCTTTCTTAATTATTGTCATGTAAATTTCTAATGGATTTGTTCCATACACCATTACATCTATTTTATTTATTTCAGAACAATGAGCGACTTCTACTCTTTGTTTCTCTTTGTTGACTCTAATTAAGAAATAGCCTTTTTTGTCCATTACAAACTCTTTTAAGTCATTATATTCTGCTTTGATTTCTTCAACTTTATCTTTTTTAATATTTACTGATACTATATCTTCATCAGTTTCATCATCATAGACTCTGATAGCATTAACAGGACATTGTTTTGCTGCTTCTATAACATCGTTTAGTTTACTTTTTTCTATTGTTGAAATAAAAATACTATCTTTTCCTTTAGAATTTTTTAAAATTGCTTTACTTCCATTTTCATTTAGTTGAAAATAGTATGGAGCTGAGGCTACACAATTTCCGTTACCTATGCATTTTCCCTGATTATATTCCACTTTTTTTGCCATATTTACTGTGGTTTGTTGTTTTTTTATAAATGTTTTTAATTTATCAATAGTTATTGCATTTGAAAAAAAGGTTCTGTAATTTATATGTTTTAGTTAGATAATGTTTATATACTAGTTGTATGTTATAACACTATATATTGTGAGTATAAACATAAAAAAACACAATATCTTGTGTTAGAGGCTAAAATCAAGTGTCCATATTGCGGTCACAATGAGACCAAGGTTGTAGATAAAAGAGAAACTAATGAACTAGTTACAACTAGAAGAAGAAGGGAATGCCTGAAGTGCGGGAAGAGATTTACAACGTATGAAAGGGTAGAAGACATAGATTTGGTGGTTGTTAAGAAAGATGGGAGAAGAGAAGAGTTTGACAGGGACAAAATCAGGAGAGGACTGCTGAGGGCATGTGAGAAAAGACCTGTTTCAGTAGAACAGATTGACAAAATACTGGATAAAGTTGAGTCACAATTGAGAGTACTAAAGGACAAGGAAGTTAAAAGTTCGGTGATAGGGGATAAAATCATGAAAGAATTAAAGAGGCTGGATCAAATTGCTTATATAAGATTTGCATCTGTCTATAGGAGTTTTGCTGATGTTACTGATTTCCAAAAAGAATTGAAGGATTTAATAAAAAAGACGTGAAAATGAAATTAATAACCAAGGCAAGAGATGAGCTTGAACTTGCTTATGATTGCCTAAAAGAGTTAGAGGAGATGAATTAGCTAAGATGCAACCTACTTTTCCTAGTGGGAGCTCGCACCTTTTTGGTTTTTTAATAAGGAGGAATGATTATGAGAGCTGAATATGAAACTATGCCTGTTGTTGGGAGAGTTAGAAGAGCTTTAGCTGGTGATAGAAGATTTAATGATCCAGAAGCTTTAGACGAGTTTCTTAGAAGAAGTTCAGATGTAGAAGTTTATTATGGAGATAATACTATTGCTGTTGATGTTTCTAGATCCAAATACCTTGCACCTGGAGAAAAAGGCCCTTTAGACATGTGGGATAGAGTTGCTAGAGCTATGGCAAGTGTAGAACAGGATCCTGAAGCAATGTATTCAAGGTTTATGCCTTTACTAGCTGATTTTAAATTTGTTCCAGGAGGGAGGATTTTACATGCCGCTGGAAGAGATGATGCAAAAAGAAAGCCTACTCTTTCTAATTGCTATGTTATTCCAATTAATGAGGATAGTTTAGAAGGGATTTATCAATGCCTTACAGAATCTGCAATGGTTTACAGAACTGGTGGAGGCACAGGTACGGATCTTTCTGTTTTAAGACCGAGAGGAGCTCCTGTTAATGCTACGGTTGATACTTCTCCTGGTGTGACTGCTTTTATGAGTCTATTAAGTGAGAGTACTAATACAGTTGCTCAGGCAGGAAGAAGAGGAGCTTTGATGTTAACATTAAGAGTAGACCATCCGGATGTTTATTACCCTGAGTATGACCCTAATAATCCTAAGACAGGGGGTCCTGATTTTATTAGAATAAAAAATGATTCTAAGAGAACAAGAGTGCAGTATGCGAATATCAGTGTTTTATTAACTCATGAATTTATGAGAGCGGTAGAAAATGATACTGATTTTGATTTAAGATGGGGAGGCAAAGTATACAGAACAGTAAAAGCCAGGGATTTATGGAATACTATAATTACAAATGCTCATGCTTCTGCTGAACCTGGAATTATTTTCTGGGATACTATGAGAGAATACCATAATGTAGAGTATGCTAACCCGTTATCATGCACTAATCCTTGTGTTGTTGGCAGTACATTAGTTTCCACTTCAAAAGGTTTAGAAAGGATTGATAATTTAGTGGGAAAAGAAGTGGACATTGTAACAGCTGTGAATTTTTCAAGAAACGGATTGATTCAGAAAAAAGTAACTAAAAGAAGAATAAATGGTAGTTTTAGAACTGGGAGGAAATTTACATATAAACTCATTACTAAATCTGGATATGAACTTGTTGTTACTGAGGACCATAAAGTTTTAACATTAGAAGGCTGGAAAACTTTGAGAGATTTGAAGATAGGTGAAAGAGTTTTATTACAAGAGGGGAAATCACTTTTTAATCAAGATAGTTCTTTACCTTTTAGTGAGGGGAAGTGGAGCAGAGAGTTGGGAATTATGCTTGGTTGGTTAATTGGGGATGGATGGTTTATAAGTAAAGGTAAAAATTGTAGAGCTGGATTTGTGTTTGGAAAGAGCACAGTGAGTTATTTAGAAGAAGTCAAGAAAACATTTAATAGAATTTATGGGAGAGACATTAAAGAATCTATTCGGAAAAATGGTGCGGTTCACTTATCGTATCACTCAAAAAGATTTATCAACTTTTTAGAAAAACTAGGGCTTAAACAAGCTAAAGCTGCTCAAAAAAGAGTTCCAAAATCTATTTTCACTGCACCAGAGGAGGCTGTAATTGGTTTCTTACAAGCATTATTTAGCACGGATGGAACCATTAATGTAGGCAAAAATGAAACAAGATACATTAGATTAAGCTCCAAATCTGAGAAATTACTAAAGGATGTTCAACTTCTGCTTCTAAACCTTGGCATTAGAAGTAAAATATATGAGAGACATAGGAATAAGAGAGTTAGTTTTAGATATAAAAATGTTAGGGGAGAAATAAGACTTTATGAAAGTGATGGAATATTATATGAACTACAAATAAGCAAGAGCATGATTCCTCTGTTCTTGAATGAGATAGGCTTTTTATATAACATACATTCTGAAAAAATAAAAAGATTAAGAGAGTCTAGATATTATAAAACTGATTTCACTGATGAGGTAGTAGCCATTGAAGATTGTGGGTGGGAAGATGTTTATGATTTAACAGAACCCATAACTCATTCTTTTGTAGGTAATGGTCTTATAATCCATAATTGTGGTGAGCAGCCTTTGGCTTCATATACTGCATGTAATTTAGGTAATCTTAACCTGCTGGCTTTTGTTAGTGAGTGGGGGCAGCTTGATTTTGAAGAGTTAGCATCAGCTACAAGGACTGCTACAAGATTTTTAGATGACGTGATTGATTATAATTTGAACAATCATGCGCTTCCTGCAATAAGAGATGCAGTAGCTTCTGATAGAAGAGTTGGGTTAGGGGTTACAGGGCTGGCTGATGCTCTGGTAAAGATGGGGATAAAGTACGATTCAGAGGAAGGATTAAAGACTGTTGAAGAGGCTATTATGGTCATTGCCTATACTGCATATGATGAATCTGTAGAATTAGCAAAAGAAAGAGGTAGGTTTTCTTTGTTTAACTGGGAAGGCCTTTCTCAAAGTAAATTTATACAGAGTCTTCCTGAAGGATTGCTAGCTAAAATAAAAGAACATGGGTTAAGGAATTCTACTTTAATTACTATGCCTCCTGTTGGAACTGGGTCTATTATATCACAAACTACTTCAGGAATAGAACCGATATTTGATACAAGCTATAAAAGAAGAGTTAAACAACAAGATGGTGGCACATTTAGAGAATATAAAGTGTATCATCCTCTTGTAAAGGCATTATTTGGTGGAGATGAAAATCTTCCTGAATATGTTGTGACTGCACATGATATAGATCCATTCTTTAGAGTTAGGATGCAGGGAGTTATACAGAAGTATACAGATTCGTCTATAAGCTCTACTATTAACCTACCCCAAGATGTTTCTGTCCAGACTATAGCAGATATTTATATGGCCGCTTATAGACAAGGATTAAAAGGCGTTACAGTTTACAGAGAAGGAAGCAGAGAGGGGATATTACAAACTGAAGGACATGTAAAGGGAGATAGTAAACCTCTTGAAGAAAAAGTTAGGAGAGAACCAATAAAAGTCCCTGGAATTATACCTTCGATTAAGGTAAGACAGCCAACACATGCAGGTAATATCCATTTAGAATTAGTTATTGATCCTTTTGAAGGATACAAGCCTGTTGAGGTTTTTGCACAACTTGGGAATGCTGGGACTGAAGAAGCTGCAGCAATGGAAGCGCTAGGAAGATTGACTTCTTACATTGTGAGACAGGGGCACCCTATAGAGGATGTTATAGCACAGCTTAAAGATATTGGCTCTGGTGCAGGTGTATCAACCAGGGATGGAGGAATAAACTCACTCCCCCAAGGGTTTGCCAGAGCTCTAATAAGAATCATGACTGCAAGCCAAATGTATGACATAAGAGACATACTTTTGGGAAAAGTCAACCTTGAGGAACTTGATGGAAGAGTCTCTGATTTTTTGAGAACAGGAGAAGATGTTTATGAACAGAGAAGACTTCCTGAAGAAATTAGTAATAGTTCTAAAGAAAAAGATGCAACAGCTAATAATGGAAATGGGCGGAAAAGTGTATTTTCTTCAAATTGTCCTGAATGTGGAAGTCCTTTAGCCCATGAAACATCTTGCCTTATATGCAAAAACTGCGGATGGTCTAAGTGTTAGACCTTTCTTTTAATTTTTTATAACAATAATCTAAAATCGGTCTTAAATTAACAAGGTCTTCTTCATTATAATTTAGCATTGCTTTTATGTAGCGATCATCTCCGGATGCATGGGCAGCTTTCCATGCATCTACGGGATGACCAAAGAGGTTGGTTGGGCGTTTTAGATTTAGCTGAGCTTCAATTTCTTTTAATGAACCTTTTAATCCTACATTTCTGCACAAATGCTTTAAGTCTATATGGGAAAGAGTAATAGGCAAGTTTAGTTTCTTTTCAATTAAAGGCAGGTCAAATGATGAGCCATTAAAAGTTACGATTAATTTGTATTTTTCCAGCTCTTTTTTTAGAATATCTCTGTATAAGTTAACACCTTTAACCAGAAATTTTGATTCAAATCCGTCAAAAAGCCCAATAATTATTATGTTCCTGTTTGAGTCAACTTCTATGTCTAAGAATACAGCTTCATCTTTAAAAAATTCATATAATCTGTAATTTTCTTTTTGCGGGAGGTTTTTTAAGAAATAAGATAATTCATCTCCGTATAATTTTTGTTTTGCCTGTTCTATTTCTTTGTTCAGCAAATCCTTCTTTTTATCAGAAATTCCGTTTACTTTCTTTGCTTTTAAGAATGAATTCCAGGATTTTATCCCTTGTTTATTGATAGATTTTTCTTTTTTAGTTCCTATTCCAGGCAGAAAGATGAATGATTTTTCTATCATAATAAAGATTATTGGGATTTAGCTTATATACTTCGCGCGAGAAGTTGTCCGATGGACTAGTGAGTGGAGAATATATAAATGATTATATAAATCGCATTATATCTATTTTTCAATAACCGTTTTTATCTTTTTTAAACTGCAAAAATCAGTTGAAAAATTATAGGCCCCTGCATCTAGAAAAATTAGTTTATCTCCAACCTTTGGTTTGTTTTTTAGCCTTACTTTGTACCTGAATACATCTAACGAATCAGGGGTTATTCCTTTAATGATATATTCCTCTCCTTCTTCTGATTCGTTCTCCAATAATAACCTTATATTTAACAAAAAAGTGTCCATGGCGGCATTGAATACACTGCAATCTATTGTTATATTGTTCTTGTCTATGCTCTTAATTTCTGCTTCTAACTTAATGGAAGGAGCTGCTATGAACCTGCCTGGTTCTATAAACAATTTTCCTTTAAACCAGGACTTTAATTCATTAATTTTATTGAATACTTCAGGCAGAACATTTACATTATAATTCCTGTAGTTCCATGGGATTCCTCCGCCGATATTAACAAAATCTATTGAACTTAAGATTTCATCAGTCAAGGATTCTTTTAGCTCAAATTTTAGATTCCATTCACTTACATTCTGGGTTTTTCTGTGGAAATGAATTCCTAGGAGATTTATTTTTTCATTTTTTCTTAATTTAGGAACCCATTCATTTATTGATGAGCTGTACATACCAAAAACAAAATGCTTTCCTGTGTGGATTGTATGTTCTTTTAACCTCATTCTTAATGCGAGATTGATTTTTACATTATGTTTTTCTAAATAGTCTAAGAGCAATAGCAAGTCTGTTTCATTGTCTATTACAAAACCATATACTTTGTTAACAAAGAAAGCTACCTCTTCTTTATTCCAGGCCTGGGCAAAAAACCAAACTCTTTTTTTATCCTTTAATTTTTCCAAGCTTTCAAAAGTATGTATTGCGAATTTGCAATCTGTTTCTTCTTCCAAAACTTTCCCCGCTTCAGGATTTGTTTTAAAGCTGTAAACTACTTCATCACAAATTTCTTTTATTCTGTTATACTGTTTTATTGCTTTTGGTTTATTAAGGATAAATCTAGCCATTTTTTAACAAACCTTCTTTGTTTAAAGTTTCCAAGACTTTGACCATCATTAAAGGGAAGGTAATTGTGACGTCTCCGATTACTGTTGCGGCGTCTGAATCATCTTTTATTTTTCCCCATGATTTTGCCTCTTCTGTTGTTGCCCCAGACATTGACCCTGATTTTGAAGATGCTGTTGTCATGTAAACTGCATAATCCAATCCTCCATTCAATAAAGAAGCCAAAATTGCATGGTGCTTTGAGATGCTTCCTCCAAGACTTATTACTCCTTTTTTGTCATCCTGGGAAATCGAGAGCATAATATTTCCAAAGTCCTGAATTACATCTATGACAAAATCTTTGTGAGTCTGCTGGAATAAGTATAAATGGAAGCCAAAAGCACCATCAGTTATTGCCGGGCAATAAACAGGGATGTTATTTTTTGCTGCCTGGTATAGGAAAGAATTTTCATC
>JAGVZJ010000049.1 GCA_018302725.1 Candidatus Woesearchaeota archaeon
TATCTCCTGTACATTTAAGACCGTTAGGCCATCTTGCCTAACTTTATAAATAAAAGGCTCCATATACTTGGTTTTGAATTTAGTTCCAATATGTATTCCCGCCTTTAGGTAGTTCTCCAATGGAGTAATAAACTCTTCTTCCGCCATAACAAGAAATCAAAAGGATTCTGTTTATAAAATTAACTATTAAAAGATAAAAAGAAAAAAGGTAGAGCTTAATGCTCTAAAATATCTTTTAAGTGTTTGACTATACTATTACTATCTTTCTGTAATCCCTTGCTTACACCAATACCGAATGCTATTGCAAATGCTATTGCAAATGTAGCTACAACAATCAAGATAAGATTCTTGATTAAGCTGACATCCACCCCTATCTGGTCCAAAGCCACCATTGTTATCACCACAATCAAAGCAGTTTTAATTATTTTGCTTAATAGCTTTACACCCTTCATTGAAGTATGTTCTTCAATTTTTATCCCAACGAAATGAGACAGAGCTACACCAAATATTACAAGAATAGCACCCACTAATAGGTTAGGTAGCCATACAACAAATCTAACCAGCAAATCGCTCAGAACACCAAGTCTTAATGTAACTAATGCTTGAGGCAAGAAAACCAAAAAAGTAAACCACTTAGTGATCTCCCCAAAAACATTAGACAAACTCGTATGCCCTACGCTTCCTGAAAACTTAGATCCAGACATCATTCTGTCTAGCCCAGCTTTTTCAAGGACGTACTGAACCAATTTGCCAATCCCTAATGCTACAAACCACCCGACAATTATCAGGATTATTGCAACTATGAGACCTGGTAAAATCTCTATAAAACTATTTGCTAGTTGCACAAAAGGATTTAGAACTAGTTGCCCTGTTGCTGTAATTGAGTCAATTGGCATTTAACTTTCACCTCCGTTTTTAAGCACAAATATATATCTTCTTAACATTAGTTTATTTAAATAGTTTTCTATTAGTTATGTTTTACTATTATAAAATAGAAACTTATTTTTTAGAAGGCAAGGGTCTTTTTATAGTTATAGGCAAGACCCCCTCATCGTACTCCAACTTTGCAATTTCTATAGGGTTATACCTTAGTCTTTCAAAGTCTTCTTTTCCCATCTTTACCACTTTTTGCAAAGCATAAATCCTTCCATTGTAAACTGCAGCACTTAGCCTTGCTTCAGCAACTTCCTCTTCTTTTGAATTAGGATCTAGCAAAATGTTGTTTCCGATTTTAACAAAAGTAATAGTGATTGGAGTTTTTTCTAGTTCCAGCTTTTTATTAGTAAACTCTCCAAAGACAGCTTTGTTATTTTCTTCCTTTACATATCTGGTATTCTTTAACGCAACTAAAGTTCCCAATGCACTCGCATCTATCAGGTTTCCACTATCATTTATTGGGTAAATATCAATAAAAAGAATCCAGCACTTTTCCCCAGAAGTTATCACCAGCTTCTTAAAATCAATAGCTTTACTTTCTCTTATACCTCTATCCACAATTCTGGCAATTTCAATAGCTTGTACTCCTGGAGGTCCTAACTCAAACTCCGGACTAGCTATTGGGCTTAACTCAGTTGTAACCACAATACTTCCTTCATCAGGGCTGTCTGGATAAGGCTCACCAATATCCATTTTTACTCCGACCAAAACTTCAGTATCTCCTATTTTACACCTGGCACTTCCTTCCGCATTTTTGCTTATGTTTGGTTCTAAAACAATCTCCCTTATTTCATCAAACTTTCTCCCATCTATCCTTTTTCCTTGCTCAACCAGTGAAATGATATAATCATTATCCATTTTTGTAAATCTCCTTTAATGTTTTTACCTGAATCTTATATATTTCCTCACATCCTTTCCTTGCCATTTTAATGGCTTCCATTAACTCATCTTTTGTAACTTCCCCGTCTAACTGCAATAATGTGATTTCCCTCTTCCTTGCGGTCATAGCCACAGGGATATCTGTAGCTCCTTCTTCGAAATCCTCCTCTTCCTTATCAAGGTCTAATACAATCTTATCTCCAACCTTACCGACAGATACAGCAGCAACCATATCCCGCATTGGAATTCCTGCATGTGCCAAAGCCATAGCTGCAGCACTTATCCCTGCACATCTTGTTCCTGCATTAGCCTGGATAATTTCTATAAAAACATCTATTACTGTGTTAGGGAACAAATCTAAATCAATCACTGAAGCCAAAGCTTTCTCAGTTACTAATGAAATTTCAGTACTTCTCCTGCTAGGGCCTGGTTTCTTCCTCTCTGTCACAGAAAAACTTGCCATGTCATAGTTGCATCTCAATACCCCCCTTTCAGGATTTTGCAAAAACCTGGGATGTAACTCCCTAGGACCATAAACAGAGGCTATAGCAATAGTATCACCCATCTGAAACATTGCACTTCCATCCGCTCTCTTTACAACTCCAACTTTTGCTTTTATCTTCCTTAGTTCATCAAACTTTCTCCCATCGTCTCTCTTAGTATAACTCATTTCCCTTTACCTTCCAATATATTTTTTATCGTATCAGTTAACCCCTGAGTATGGCTCTCTTGCTCTATCTTTAATATCACTTCAGTTGCCTTTACTTCATCCTCAATTCTCTCCCCCTTAATCCATACCTTTCCATTTTGTCCTACAACAATGTTGCATCCAGTGCCTTCTTTTATCATCTTTATCATGCTTCCCTGCTTTCCAATTATCCTAGGAACCTTGCTGGGTGTAACATCTATGATCTTTCCGCCTTTCACTTTTCTCAATCCCTGCCCTTTCATAGTAAGATTCACATCTTTGTATCTCACAACCTTGGTAACTTGCGCAATAACCACATCATTAAAATCATAATAATGACTCAAGTCAGCTCCTCTGTCTATGAACTCTGAAGTCTCTCTCATGTTTAATATTGCTGAATAAGCAGAACCTATGTCTACATTCCACATTCCAAAACCAACATCTACAACTTTCCCAACTACTATGTCTCCCTCTCTTGGGGTATACTTTCCAGTCAAAGGAATAACCTTAACAAATCTTCCATTAACTCCGACTAACCCTAACTGTGAAGAGTAAATGTCCTCCCCTTCCCTAAATGTTCCATTTCCTGGTAGATAATCCATCCCACTAGCTATCTTTTCTCCTGGAACCACTATGTCTCTTTCATTCATTATTAATCCTGTCATTTTGATTTTACAATAGTTATTTCAACTCCTCCCTTGGTTATTTCATTCATCTTATCTTCTAATTCCACTTGTATTCCAGCAGGAATTTCTATGTTGACTACTAGGCTTCCATCTTGCTGCCACTCATCTTTTAAAACTTTTCCATACTGCTTTATAATCCCAAAGCTTCTCCCGGCAAAATTGGCAGGAATTTTAACAGAAACCTCTCGAGTTTCATATCTCAAGGGCAGTATCCCCCTAATCTTATCTACTATCCCTTCAACTTGCTCCTCCGCAGTCTTGTACTCATCAATCCTAGCTTTAGCTTCTTCTAAAGCACTCTCAATCCTTTGAGGTGGGTGGGGTAAGTTGTTTTCAGGGTTTATAGCATTCCTGTGAATTAAGTAGATTAGTCTTTTCTTTTTCTCTTGCATCAATTTTGCTCTGTATTCTGCTGTTAGCTGTACTTCCCCTTCTTTGATGATTCTCCTTGAGATTTCATAAACATTCTCTGTTCCAAAATATTTGGTTAAATCAGCGGCATGTTGCCCTTTTTTTACATCACTAAATATATCCCTTGTCGCTAATACATCTTCTATATCTACTTTTTTTCCAGACCTTAGCTCTAATGCCTTTTCACAATCTACTAAAATCTCAAAATTATTTTCTCTAATCTTCAGCTTAGCAATAACTGCCTTGTCAAGATCTCCCATTTTTATCTTACAACTCTCTTCAAGTAGTTTGTATCTATTTTTACAAACTTCTCCTCCCCGCTCTTTATATATGCACCATCTACTCTTTTTATATCAAAATCTTTTTCAAGAACTTTTTTTAAAGCTTTAACAGCCAGCCTAAACCCATCCTCTACGCTCATATTTTCCCTATACTCTTTTTCAAATATCTTCTTTATTTCTGTGTCCCCCTCTCCTATTGCTGTAGCCTTGTACTGAAAAAACATTCCTGTAGGCTCAGTCTCAAATAGGGCAGGTATTCCATCATCCACCCCCACGAATAATATACTAATCCCAAATGGTCTAGCTCCACCATACTGTGTAAATGCTTGTTTTACATTACATATCTCCTTAACTAAGCTCCTAGTGTCAATCACATTATCATATGTAACCCTATGCTGCTGAGCTATCAGCTGCGCTCTTTCAATTAATATCCTTCCATCCATCAAATATCCTGTAGCAGTTGCTCCAACGTGGTCATCCACTTGATAGATCTTTTCCACGCTCTCTGGAACTATATTTTTGTCTATTAGTCTCCTATCAGCCACTAATATAACCCCGTCTTTACAGACCATGCCAATAGCCGCTGTTCCTTGTTTAACAGCTTTCTTCGCATATTCTACCTGTAAAAGTCTTCCATCAGGACTAAACATTGTTGAAGTCCTGTCATATCCCATCATCTGATGTTGAACTGGTTGTTGCATTATAATACACCTCCCTGATTAAGAAACTTGGTCTTGGCTTTCTTGAGTGTTCCTGACACCCCTACTGTTTTTACTTCTACTTCTCTGCCTTTAATCGTATCCATTAGCATTAAAGCAACCCTTGATTTATCTACATATCTGCTATTCACCTTTAATATCCCCTTATTTTGGGAAAAATGATCTAAAACTCTTATTCCGGCGCTTGCACTGCCTAATTCTCCTAAAAATTTTAAATGTGCATTTTCTATAGCCATCTTAATCTCATTAAATTTCAGCTTTTTGCTGGTTTTCAAGGCATAAACAATATACCTGTTTTTTTCCCTTAAACTGGGTAAAATTGGTTTCATCTATAAACAGAGAAAGAATTTCATTTTCTCCCTTTCTCTCATCCAAAAATCTCCAATGTAATATTATTTATAAAGGTTACTGTTCGTCTTGATATTCTTCTTCAGACTCGGAACTTTCGTCTTCTTCAGATTCAGATGTACTTTCAGATTTCCTTACATTAACTGCTTTAGGTCCCCTGTTTCCTTCTTCAACCTCAAATTCAACAGAATCATTTTCGTGTAATCTTACACCTTCATTTAATCCTGTCTGGTGAACGAAGTACTCTTTTCCATCTTCTCCAACTATGAAACCGAAACCTTTCATATCATTGAAAAACTTTACTGTACCTTTCATTTTTGCCTCCCATATTTGTCTTCCAGTCTCTATTTATAAATGTTCCCTTCTTTTATGATCTCTTGGATAATTCCTTCTTCTGCCATTTCCTCTATTGTTATAACCGCTGCTTTTCCTTCCATAATGATTGTTCCTTCCCTTCTCTACCTTGATCATAGCAATTCTCCTTATCTGGGGAACTTTTAATTTTATTATGGAAAACTCCCTATACTCATTGAGTACTCTGGAAAAATTATCATAATCAAAATCACATAGTAAATTGATTACTTTTCCATCTTTCCCAGCTCTTGCAGTCCTTCCTATTCTATGCACGTAGTCCTTAGGCTCGTTAGGAATATTAAAGTTATAAACGTGAGAAACATTGTCAATATGCAGTCCTCTTGCTGCAACATCTGTGCAGACTAGAACACCAACCTTCCCCCTGTTAAAGGACTCCATAGTATCTGTTCTTTTGTTTTGCGAAAATCCGCCATGAATCGCAATAGCATCAATTTTCTGTGCTCTTAAATTTTTAACAACAAAGTCAGTAGTATTTCTCGTGTTACAAAAAACCATTATCAATCCTGATTTCTCTTTCTGTAATAAGTGAATGAGTAAGGATAACTTTAAGTTTCGCTCTACGTCATAATACTCTTGTTTTAATTTGCTTGGATCAACTTTGTTTGCAGCAAGTACCTCAACTGGATTTTTCGTATATCTGCTAGCTAGTTCCTTGACTCTTGGGGAAATTGTTGCGGAGAAGAATAATGTTTGATTCCTATTCGGGCATGCTTTTATAATCTGGTTCACATCATCAATAAATCCCATGTCAAACATTCTGTCTGCTTCATCTAAAACTAAAATTTTGATTTTTGAAGTGTCTACAGTCCCTCTTTTTAGATGATCCATAAACCTTCCCGGTGTAGCAACAACCACGTCCGCTTTTGTTAATCCATAAAACTGGGGTTTTAATGAAACGCCGCCGTAAACAGCAATAATGTTCAGGTTTTTTCCTTCTGACAGCTTAAGCAGCATGTCTTTAACCTGATCCGCCAACTCTCTTGTGGGTGTAAGAATCAAAGATTGTAATCCCTTCCCTGGTTCTACTTTTTCTACTATTCCGCATCCAAAAACTAATGTTTTTCCAGATCCAGTAGCACTCTCTCCTATTAAGTCTCTTCCTTCTAAAACTTTAGGTATAGCTCCTTCCTGAATCTTTGTAGGTTTATCTATCCCTAGTTTCTTTATAGCTTCCTGTAGCCTTTTACTTAGTTTAAATTCTTCAAATTTCATTTTATTCCTAGCACCACTCTAGAAAAAGCGAAATGTTCAAACTATGAGCAAGTGCTCTTTCAATGCAATCTAAATTCCATTTTGAGCAGTATATAAAGTTATCTAATCCTGCTTAATAAGCCTTTTTGCTTAGTTTTTCTAACTCTTTCCTGTTTTTTCTGATTATGCTCAAAAGGTTATTAACCTCTTTAGCTAACGCATTCTTTAAATCCAGAGGATGCAATTCTTTGTTAGCATACATTTTTTCTAAGTCTTCATATCTCTCAAATTCCAGATTTCCTCCGAATTTTTCATCTCTCTCAACAATAAACTTCTTGTTACTATCCTGTTTAATTACAATAACAACATTTTTAAAAAAAGCTAAAACCCCATTTCCTTCAACTTCTCCTTCCTTGCAATACGCTCTTTTAATTTTTTCATTAACCGTCTTCTCATCATCTAGCAAATCAATCTTGCTTGATTCAACAGAAGAACTCATCTTTCCTCCTTCTAATCCAGGTATCATAGGAGTCATTATCTCGACTCTTCTTTCATATCCCATTTTTGGTAAGTTCTCTCTTGCAAACATCAATATTTTTCTTTGATCTAAACCACCATATTGTACATCAACTTTTAAGTAAACTTCATCTAAAGACTGCATTATAGGATAAATTAACCCGGATAATTTTGGATTATCCCCAAACTTAACAACTTCAGATGCAGCTTTATTGCAGTCTCTGACAGTTGTAAAAGTGCTCATTTTAAGAACATCTGAAATATATTCTTTCTTTAATTGAAAATCAGATCCTTTAACAATTTCAAAATTCTTAACATCAGCTCCAACTGATTTAAACATCAAAGGCATTAATTTCTTGTAATAATTATATCTTGCATCCAGAACATCCCATGG
>JAGVZJ010000013.1 GCA_018302725.1 Candidatus Woesearchaeota archaeon
CCAACAACTTCCCACCTTCCTTCTAATCCTCCTTCACCAGGATTACTTACACTACAGACTCTCACAATACCTCCAGTAACATCTCCAAAGCTTGTAGGGCTGGCAATTCCTTTTATTGTTGGTCCGGAATTGTCTTCAGGAACACATTGTTCTTTTGTGTTGATATTTTTGGTTAACTCGCTCTCAATCGCTTTATCAGTTATATATTGAACTCCTAAACTAGTTGAAGCCCTTCCAAATCCACAGGTTTCTTTGCCGTTTATCTCAACGCAAATTTCATTATACCCGCTTCTTCCAACAAAATCAATATTCTTGCTTACAAAATCTCCTGCAGGAACAAATCCCCTTCCTCTTCCACCAGCTCTCTCAGTAACATAAGCTACATTGCCTAGAGTATCTTTAAGATAAACACTATATCTAATATCAGTAGCTCTTCCAGCATAAATATGATAGAACACACTATATCTTGACTGCTCATCCACATTGCTTAATATACCCTCAGCAACATTTAGCCTTGTATCACCAGCACTGCTTGCCCAAGAGTATTCATCAAAGAATGCAGTAAATTGAGGAGGGCTCTCTGGAGTTATAACCTGGTCTATTAATTTCCCAATTCCAGGGGCTTTTCCAGCATATATGTTCTTACAGATTTCCGTTCCCACCTGCCCTAATGACCTAGCTTCATAAGCAGATAGTGAAGCAGTAGAGTATTCATTAAGGAAGAATTTTGCAGAATCACTTACCTGACCAATTTTCTTGCTAAACTGACTAGGTGTATATTCCCCTCCTCCATCAGCATTTTCGAAAAGCTTTCCTTGTACAACATTAAGCACACCAAGAGTTCCGGTTATTGAAACAGCCTCTCTCCATATATTCTCACAGATAAATACACTTTTTACTTTATCACAAATCCCAACATTTTCTCCATTTGCTTTTGAAGTCTGCAAACATTCTTCATACCCTTGGAACACACTTCTTATTCCTTCTAATCCTGACTGCAATCCAGGCAGACAAACAGGAGGTATCACATTAGTTCCTCCAGCAAAATTAGAGTTTGGCATTCCCAAGACTAATGAACCAATTATTCCTGTCTCAGGTACATTATCAACATACCACTTCCCTCCCAGATTAAATCTTGAAGCAGGGCACATAACAGGATCACAAACATTAAACAATACTTTACAATCCCCAATCCCCATCACATCTGTACAATGCAATTCATTGACCGCATTTAGAGCTTTAGATCTCGCATGACTGCATATGAAATTTGTTGTTTTATAATCTCCCTGTCTACAGAACCCTGCTCTATTAACTGCTTGTTTTAATTCCTGTTCCTTTCTCGTGTCTAGCTTAACAACGCTGTCTGATCTTATTATCACATCATCACTATCGCACAAAATTCCATTAGGTCCGACATTTCTCTCATCAACAGTCTTAGGAGTCCCATCTTCAAAATATTCTAGCACTCTTACATAATTTCCATTTCCTGTAGGAACACAAAAAGGCCTTCCATTATCATAGTACTCTGCAACTCCTGCTCTAGCATAGGTATTCCTTATTCTCTCTCCGTAATAATTTTCTGTATTTGAATAGTAATACTTATCCCCGCTCTGGTATACAGTCTTACCATCCTCTGTAATCACTAATTTGTTATCTTCTCCTCTTAACTCAGTCACCTGAAGAATTTTATTTCCAGTAGAATCAAATGCCTCTCCATTTACAAATGTAATAGGCCCAGCATTGAACTGACCCACCTTTATTTGTACTGGTTCTACATTCTGCGATAATTCATTTAGTTTAACTTCAAATGCTTCTCTTTTTAATCTTTCGTTAGTATTATCACTAGCAGCAACTTGATCTGAAAAAGCTTTAGCTTTATTTACATTTAATTTTGTTTCATCAACATTATCCTTCTTAGCCTCGTACCTCTCTTCTAATTTTGCTAAGTAATCAGATTCCATTTTGTATTCAACAGAATCTGCATTAAGTTCATCAAGATTAGTTTGTGAATCTGCTATCTGCAGTCTTAATAGTTCAAGTTCTCTGACCTCTTCTGCAGGAACCAGAATATCATCATTTTCACTAAACCTGTACTCGCTATACTTAGTGTTATAATTAGAATTCATATAATCATTAGAGTCTTTAATATTCACTACTTCTTCCTTTGCTCTTTTCTCAATGTATTCCTTGTTAGCTATCACACACTCATCATAATTACTGTAAGTCTTGCCAGCCCCGCTATTTTGTATGCAGTGTTGACCAAATCCACTATTCCCATCTACTCCTCTTAATACTAAGTTCTTAGCCTCTAAAAAGTCGCTATTCCCCCAATTCTTCAAGGTTAAAAACGCAAAAGTTCCAAGGCAGATAGCTCTCCAAGTTTTAACAATTTTGTCTAGTTTATTGATAATGTCATCAAGTTTTTCAATAACTTTTTTGGTATTTTCTATCTGCTTGTCTATCTGTTCTGTACTAAACTGGATAGACCTTCTTTCTATAGGAATCTTAACATCAACTACACTTCTGCTAATGGCTCTTCCGCTTCCTGGCAGGATTGTAATATATGCTTGTTTCTTACTATCTACTCTTAATATCTGTACAACAGCCGAATCTTCTTTTCCAGTTTGTAAAGTCTCAACCTCATCTAAACTAATAGTTTCTGTCCTCCCTCCCACTGTAGGATCACTAGTAAACACCTGCTTTACTGTAATTCTCCTGGATGTAATAGAATCTACAATCCAATTAAAATCCCTATTAGCATCATCTTTTCCACCAATTACTAGACTCCCTGCTTTAAGGGTTTTTTCCTCATTGTTAACACTCAATGTAACAGTAGGTTGCTCTTGTAAGTTTATGCCCCTAACAGATTTAAGGATAACATTTACATTCTCATCTTCAAGGTAGATCTTGGCATTTCTTACATCTGCTTTTTCTCCAATCTCTTTTTCTAATCCCTCTTTTCTTTCTAATGCTTTCCCTAAAAATATTCCCTCTGTAACCAACCCATAAACCGATATAGCCTCCCTTTTATAGAGCAAATTATTTTCTCCGAGCCCTTCATAAGCTTGGCCTAAATAAAAGTGAGCATCACTTAAATCTTGCCCGATCAATCCCTTATTAATTGCTTCATTAATTTCTTCTATAGACTTACAATACAATCTTGTACTTGATTGGTTCAAGGCATGATTATCATCAAACTGGACACCATCACAAACATTTTCATCTAATAAAGTTTCAGTACTCACAAAAGCAGTTGCAGCCTCTTCAGTTAAAGGATAAACTTTTAAAACAGATTTAGCAGCTTCTCCAGCTGTCTTCTTTCCATCATTATCAAAATCTTTAATTGGTACATTTTGGTTATATCCCTCACTTCCTTTTTCAAATAATACATAACTATCCTCCCTCCCTATTGCTCTCCCAGGCAATAAAACCGCCATATAAACATCCTGTAAACTATTTTGTCTAATTTTTCCCTTGTATGTCTCAAAATATTTTTTAACCAAATCAAGCTGTTGCACAGCAGACATACTTTCCAATTGAGCAGATGTAGTTTCAACAGTTTTCATGCCTGTATTTGGACAAAATTGAATCAAGCCAAAACATCCAAGAGAATTTTCTGCTTTATGATTAAATCCAGACTCAAAAGCCATAACAGCCATTAAATGATTTGGATTAATGCCTAGATCCTTAGATATCTGCTCAACTTCAGTAACAAATTCTTGTCCAAAGCTATTTTGATAAGTTTTGTATCCAACACTGTCCACATCTACCTCATTTTCTGATGTTTTTTGTTCTTCTTGAGTTTTAGAATAATAAATAATCCTTAAAGTCTTTCTCTGACCCTCGCCATTAACAATAACCACCTCATCATACCTTGTTTTTTTCCCCTTTGTAATCTCATTATGTTTTATAGTCTCAACTTTCCAGTCACTCCCAGGATAAAGCCTCTGCCCTTCTACTAGCTCATAAATATCTCCGTTTACCTCAATCTTAGCTGTATTTCTAGGCAGCGCAACATCATTTAACCTAACTCTAAAAAAACTATTCTCAACAGGTCCAAAATCTTGTAGTCTTATAGGAGAACTCTCTTCTCCTTTATTAAGTGTAAATGTCCTCAATCTTCTTAACCTGCCATCATAAACACTAACTGTAGCACTATCATCATTTATTCTATCCACTCTTACATATCCATTTCTTGCCCAAAATGAATCTTTTTCAGAGCTATCTTTCCACATAGTTTCATCAACATTTTCAATTAACCTCAAATCCTGTGCACCAAATCCCCCAAAATTACTTTCCAAATCAAATCTTATATCCATGCTTATCTCTGCATCTATCACAAGCCCTCCTCCAGCACTTACTTCAACGCCATTCAAATCAGTTGAAAATACAGTATTATTAAAACCAGTCAATTCTCTCTCATCATTAATTTTTCTTAACTGCAATATTAAATACCCCATATCGAAGAATCTTCCAGTTTCATCTACAACATAGTGTCTATCTCTTGGTTTGACATATATAACATTTGAAACTAGGTTACTTGTACTTTTTTTGCTTGTTATACTGACTTTTTCTATTTCCGGAATTCCAAACAAAGGAGATAATTTTAGAGAGTCTTCTCCCAACGCTAAACTTCCCAAGGTAGCTCCTTTCAAATAAACATAAACAGGCACATTTTGCTCTTCCAAGATATTAGTAGGCACTACTGTAGGTTCAATTCTATCAACATTAACAATTATAGATTCACCTGTCTCTTCTTCTCCACTTGAATAAATTGGAATGTCAATATTAGAAAATTGAGCACTAACAAGGCTAGTACTCAATACCAAAATTATGCAAAAAATTGATATTAGCTTTCTTATCATACAAACTCCGGCAATCTAAAATTTTCGTTTAGATGATTATTCTCAATGCTATCATATCCATTAATCAGATCATTCTGTGATAAAGGAGTATCTTGAACAATCGCATAGACCACTAATTCATTGTCTTCGGCAAGTTCACCTCTGTCTAAACCCAATTCAAAGTTATTTCCTCCAATTAAGACATTGTTCAATGTTAGACTTCCCAACTTCTCTGTAACACATTTCTCGCCAACAAATAAGCTTCCAAAAACCCCCAACCCCGAAGGTCTGTAGCATCTCTCTATCTCCTGCTCAGGAATGGTTATTTCTCCATTTTTTAATACATTTACACTAACAGTATAATGCCCATCTCTCAGTTCAAGAATTTTAGATTCTGGATAATTAGCATAAGTGCTATAACCATTCTCCTCTGTAAACTCAAGGTTAGCAGTCTCCCCCTGGACATCCCTAATAATTCCTGTTTTTTTGTCTATAACCTTAACTTTAATTCTTTGAGGGTACAAAGGTTCTAGGGTAATGGAAACACTTGCTGCTGAATTAGTGTCTAATAAAACTTCCGCCTTGTCATATCCTTCTTTTTCAGCAGTTATCTTTCCATTTAAGCATTGAGGGAATGCTTCATCCAGCCCCCCATTGACAGTGCTTCCGATATCACACACAGAATTAAAGCAGTTAAATGAAACCTGGGCATTGTCCAATGGAGAAAGAACAACTCCCTCAATTCCAACGACACTTACATCTACATTATGATTCCTGACTTTGCATACATCAAAATCATCTTCTTCAATTAAATCAAATTCAATAATATTCTTCCTTGGCTGGTTATTGTCTACTACAACCATAAATGCGTATTGGAATATATCTCCATCTTCTTCCAAAGTAACAAGCACAGGATAAGCCACATCATAAACAAAATGATAGCTGTTTAAACATACAAAACTAGATAGGTACTTCAACGGGCCTTTCCTTTCTATAATGCTCTCTCCCTCCATTATCTCTCCTTCATCGGGAATAATCCCAATTTCAAAAGGCCACTCCTTGGAGTATCTGAAATTGACATTAGCAGTGCTCCCAACACCAAGGCTGTAATATCTCTCAGTCTTAAAAGTTCCGACATTTTGAACATTTGTTTCTACTATTTTCTTAAAATCACTTTCAACCTGGCTTCTCCTCCAGGTTTTTTTATCACAGGTAAACTCAACATTGCTTCCAGGAATCTCATCATAAAGCCCGATCATGTCTATTGTCATTTCTTCAAAAAATAGCTTTTCATTTTCTTTCTCCAATATTCCCCTTCCCAAAGAGTAAAGCTTCCCCAGCTTTGTGTCTAATACGACCGAAAATTTGTTTAAATTTGAGGTTATGCCCCCAGATGTAATTTCCAAAGGACTCTCTACATTAATCAATACCCTATCCTCTTTGATGTCTACATTAATCTTGCTAGTTGAACTATAGCTTACATCATATTGGTCAAACAAAGCAAGATCCTCATAACAAGAAGCAATATTTCTCATGATGTACTCACCAATCTCTCTCTCCATATCTTGTTCAGAAGGAACAGATAACGTATTGATTCCATTAGGAGTCCTATAAAACCAGTAATTAACATTCAATGCTCCGTTTCCAAATAGGTCTAAGCTATTTCCAAATTTGACTAAAGGGTTCACAATTACCTCTTCCTCAATATTTACATTGCCGCCCTGTAGACCTATTAAATCAACACCCTCTCTGGCTACATCTAAAATACAAGAATCAATAAAATTTTTTGCAGGGATTAGTTCTGGTCTTATATCTAAATCTCTCCCCGACTCCTTAAGTATAGTATTCCCAACAATATAAAAAGATAGCCCCACTACTATTATTATCACAACGCCTATTAAAATGTAAATGCTCACCTGGCCTCTTTTTTTAAACATGCCTAATCTCCCTTAACCTTCTTCTTCACAAGTTCCATAATCTCAGTATTTATATCTTTCTTTAAGCTAGATTTAAATTTTTGCCAAAGTTTCTCGTCCTCAATAAGAAGAAGGTACTTTTTCATCAAAAATAGGTAGATTTAGTTAGTATATAAATATTTCTTAGTTACTTAGTAAGTTACTTAGTTAGTAAGGAAAAGTCTTGAATATCTTAATGTAGGAATAGAGAGTAACAGCCCATTTTATCATGCTCATGTTTGTTTCATAGGCCTTATCTATACCTTCTTTTATTGCTAAAACATTCATAAGAATCCTGTCAGAATAGGCCAGTTTCCCGGTAGGTATTCTTTTTTTTATTATAAAAAAAGGGGTTTTATTCATTTCCTCTTCTAACTTTATATGGAAAATAAACCCATTTTCTAACATCTTTTTTAAATCCTTTATCCTTTCAACATGAGCTTCTCCTATCAAATCATTGTGCCTAAAAGCCATCTCTTTGTTTCTTAATATCTTCATAAAGAGTAGATTTAATTTGTTGTTAAAGTTGATTTTTTCTTCATGTGTTTTTAATCTGCGTAGAGTATTAAAGATATTTGCAGCTTCTCCAATAAAACTATCCTGCCATTCAGTTATTTCTTTAGAGAAAGCTATATTATTTCTCAGAGGAGTAGAGACTTCCTCTAACATTTTCCACGCTCTATTAAGGTTTATTGCTTCAAAATCAGAGTCATTCTTCCCCAAAAGGCTTCTTATCTCTAAAATAGTAGGATTAACAAGAGAAAGGGATTTCTCCATTATATCAGTATCCGCCTTGTAAACAAAAAAAGGTGAAAAATGCTCCTTTACTCTTTCATTAGACACAGGAAACGCAATATTCCGCTTAATCTCTCTAATAATAGGAACGCTTTCTATATCCACTGTTTTAGGGCTTAACTGACTTAGCCCATGTATGTAGATCATAAGTCATAACTCCAGTAAGAATGAACTTAAATATATTTCTAAAATGAGTGGGTCCGGCAGGACTTGAACCTGCGATCTCATCCACGTCAAGGATGTGTCATAGCCATTTTCCATTCTGCAAAAAATGCATGAATTCTAGACCACGGACCCATAAAACTAATGGTGTGCTAAACTCTTTTAAGTTTTTTCAATTTATAAAACTAAATGGAACAAGCAAAACCATTGATAAAAAAGATGATTTATGAAAGAAACGAAGTAGAATCAGCAGCAGAGTGGCTTAAAGAAAAGACAAAAGACGAAAAGGTAAAAGAACTCATCAACATAGCATTTTCTATTTAAAAGCCTCAGGGGCGATTTGAACACCCGACCTACTGCTTACAAGGCAGTTGCTCTACCACTGAGCTACTGAGGCCTAATAAACAAAAAACTAAGAAACAAGTTTAAATAAGTTTTTATTTCTCTATCTTTTTCATTGCCCTTATCTCTACCCCCCCTAGAGGGTAAGTTTTATTCAGAAATTGTTTCATTTCCACATGAACTTTATTAGATATAAGCTCTGAAACAAACGTAGTATAATCTAGATTCTTGAGTAATTTATCAAAAAATTCCTCACATTTTTTCTTAAGATCTCTTCTGGCAGATTTATGTGTATTAAACCTCGTTAACAATAGAGGCTTAACTCTGACCTTAACGCCATCCTTAGTCTTTTTTAATAGAGAAACATCAACCCTGTCCCTTCCAGCTCTAACAATTCTTCTTACATGGGAAGGTGATACCTCATAGCCCACTATCTCGGTAAATGCTGTATTGTCTTTTACTTCTTTTATCTTGAAGTTTATTCTTACATTTTGCATTCTTAAGTTTCCAGTAAGATTAGACATGCTAACATTAACAGTTCTCCCAATTAGGTTTTCAGGCTCATATGCCATCGTCTCCCCCAAAGACTTTTCCTTGAAGTGAGAAGTAGAAGAAATAGTATACCATTTCTTTCTTCCTTTTTTTTGTAGTGATTGAACTGCCATATTCTTAACCTTAGCTTATCAATAGTTTAGCTTGCTCCCTATCATATTTCCAATTTTTAGGTAGTTTTCCTTTAGCCTTATAAAACTTAACAAGTCTCTTAATCTTGCTTTCTGTAAGCTGCAACCCCCTCATTGCAGTCCTATCTCCCTTATTGGCTTCTAAATGTTTATGGACCTTAGTTTCTTTTCTTATTAAATCAAGCAAATCCTCAGGAATTTCAGAAGAAAGTTTATTCTCTTTCAGAATAAAACTAATATTCTTATTTGTGATGGTCCTAACATCAGGAATGCCATAAATATCTCTCAGAGCAATCCCAATTTTGCTTTGAGTATATCCTTGTTTTGCCAGTTTAATAACTAATTGTTCCGCTTCTTTATCTCCATACCTAACCCAGCTAGGTCTAACCTTTTTTATAGGTTTTGTACTCCCGCTTTTTCCTTTTTTTCTACTGTGTAATCTTGCCATTCTTATAAAATTGCCTAGAAAAACAAATTCTAGGCATAGACCAGCCTAAACCGGCACTATCCATAGTATGTTTGTAAAAAGGTACGTATTTATAAAATTATTCTTTGTAGACTATATCATTAGGTCTTACTTTATCTTTCACTTTTATTCCAATGCTATCCCCTTTCTTAGCCTTCTCCACCTTTTTATGTTCAGACTGCATAGAACTCACCACTTGCTCAAAATCAGTGGTGGCTCCTTTAACGGTTATCTTATCACCCACTCTAAGCTCCCCAGTCAATTTTATTGCAGCTACCTCAATCTTAGAATAATATGCAAATACCTTCCCAACTTCTTTTGCCATAAAATGTAGATAACTTAAAAGTATTTAAAGATAGCCCCAGGAGGATTCGAACCTCCGTCTCGAGCTCCAAAGGCTCGAATGCTTGACCACTACACCACGGGGCTATAATTTCAAAATAAGAAACCATTCTTTTAAACCTTTTTGTTCAAATAAAAAGATACCTTTAATAATTTTATTGAATGACTGTAAATAATATGGCTGAACAACAAACAACTGAACAAAGAGTGGTAACTATTCAATATAGAAATGGCTCAGATCAGTTAGTAGTGTCTCCAGGTAATAGGGTGCCTAGAAGAGTAGCTGAATTAGCTGAGATCCACAAACCAAACACAACTCGATATTTAGGAACACCTATACAAGAAGGGACATATATCGCAAGATTTACATGGGAAGGAGATCCAACTGTTTTGCAAAGAGCAAATGATTTCGCTGCAAGAGTCGTAAGTCTTGTTGAGAGGGTTACAATAGGTCCAACAGGAGTTGAAGAAACTATAGAAAAACCAGCACCTCCAAAACCGCAAGATCATTATGAAATTAATGGATAATCAATCTATTTTTTTAAACATTCTATCCTTACTAAAAAATAAATAATAAAGAACAAGTAAACCGACTATAGACAAAATAACCAATAAAGCAGGATGCGGCTCAGTCATTATTTTTTGTACCTCCCTCTTCCCTCAACTTTAGTCAATCTATCTATGACTTCCTTATCATTATAACCTTTCAAAACATGTTTGAAAGATTCTTCAGCATATTCATAATGCTTACTCTCAAAAGCTTGCTTTAACAAGTGAAGATCTACTGCTTTATCTTCTGTTCTTAAAGATTCAAATCCTAAACCAAAATCAAAAAATGATAATCTACCTTTATTCAGAATCATATTGCTCGTTGTTAAATCTCCATGTACAATATTATTCCTATGCAACTCACTTATCTGTTTACCCATATTAAAACACAAATCATTTCTCACTCTTTCATTCAAGTCATCGAAAACATCTTTAACTAAGTCTCCATGCAGAAATTTCATCTTTATCTTCATATTAGTTTCATCTACACTAATCAACTCAGGAACATTTACAATAGCTGCTTTTTGCAACAATTTTGCTTCTTTTCTTGTTCTGGACTTTCTTAATCTCCTGTCTATTTCATCAATTCTATACCCCTTCTTTATTCTCTCTTTTATCAAAAT
Organism: Candidatus Woesearchaeota archaeon; assembly: GCA_018302725.1. GTDB lineage: Archaea > Nanobdellota > Nanobdellia > SCGC-AAA011-G17 > GW2011-AR20 > JAGVZJ01. Next base: position 10,762 of record JAGVZJ010000013.1, read on the forward strand.
CTCACCATCCTTCCACAGTTTTGCTTCTGCTCCTTGTTTTATTAGTTTCATCTTCACATCCCTATTCCTTTCCCCATTTTACTCTGAAATTTCTTAATTAACTTTTCAGGATCTTTACCTTTCATCATTCTCATCATTTTCTTAGACATTCTGTACTGCTTAATCATCTCTCTGATATCAGCCCCAGTAACCCCGCTCCCCTTTGCAACTCTCTGAATCCTGCTTCCATCTAGGACATCAGGATTTTCAAGCTCAGATTTAGTCATACTATTCATAGCTTCTCTCCATTTTTCTAGTTTTCCCTCTTGAACCTTTAAAGCTTCCTTAGGCAGTTTTATTTGCCCAAATCCCGGAACCATCTCTATAATCTTGTTTAAAGGCCCCATCTTATTCATAGCTTCCATCTGTTCATATAAATCTACTAAGTTAAAATCTCCTTCCAATAATCTTTTGCTGATATCTCCTGCTTTTTCTTCATCCATTGCTTCTTTTGCTTTTTCCAAAAGTGCTTCTATATCCCCCATCCCTAATATCCTTCCAACAAATCCTTCGGGATTAAACGGTTCTAAATCATCAACTTTTTCACCCACTCCAATAAATTTAACTCTGGCTCCACTAGCTGCTGCGCCAGATAATGCTCCCCCTCCCCTTGCAGTTCCATCCAATTTTGTTATGATTATTCCTGTAACACCACATGCATCATGAAACCCTCTTGCAAGTTTTTGTGCAGCTTGGCCAATATCAGCACTAACCACTAATATTTTTTCATCCGGTTTAATTCCGTCAGAAATCTCTTTTATTTCCTGTACCAACTCTTGATCTAAACCATGTCTTCCTGCCGTATCAATGATTAAAATGTCATATTTTGAAAATTCTTTCTCATATTTTTTATATATTCTTAAAGCATTTTTCTCTTCTTTGTCTATGTAAGCAGGAATTTTAATAGAATCACATATTTGTTTTAATTGATCAGGTGCAGCAGGTCTATGTACATCTAAACCAACAGCTGCAACCTTATATCCTCTTTTTTGGTAAAATTTGGCTAATTTCCCTATGGTCGTAGTTTTACCTGCACCATAAACTCCAACCATCATTATCTTAAACGGTTTTTTCTTTTCTATTATTATCTCTGATCTTTCATCTCCTAAGAAGGTAACAAGCTCGTTGTAAACTATGTTAACAATCCTCTCCCTAAGGTCAAGACCCTTTACATCCTTCTCCTTCATTGCTCTGTCTTTTATCTTTTTTGTAATTTCCAGCACTAAAGAAACATCTACGTCAGCCTGCAAAAGAGCCCTCTGAATGTCTTTAATCAGGTTATTTATCGCAGCCTCATCTACTACCATACTCCTGGCTATTTTTTTTAAGCCTTCTCTTAATCTCTCGCCTAAATTCTCTAAGACCATGGTAAAACTATAGGAAATGGCTTTTTTAAAACTATCCCCTTAAAAATAAGAATAGGACATAAATCACGTAAATAAACACAAAAGAGATTCCCTGCCATTTCTCAAATTCATCTCTTCTTCCAAAAAATAAGAATAAAAACAAGAGGAATGTAACAAATACCAAGAAAATAATATCAAGTAAAATGAAAGAAGGGACTCTAAGAGGAGCTATTACAGCGCTTACACCCAAGGCCCAGAATACATTAAAAATATTTGCTCCAACAACATTCCCAACAGCGATGTCTACATTATTTTTTAGTGCTGCGGTAATTGCTGTAAAAAGTTCTGGCAAAGAAGTGCCAATAGCTAAAGTCGTGGCAGATATAACAAAAGTGCTAACCCCAAAATCTGTGGCTATCTGTCCTACAGAAGAGACTACCCATCTACTTCCAAGGTAAAGGCTTACTACTCCTGCTAAAATCACAAGATACTGTGTATACCTTTCAGTATAAGATCTAACCTTAATCTTACCTCCTCTAAATTTGCTCTTAAACACTTCCTCATTTTCCCTGGCCAGCTCAACAACATAATAAATAAAAATTGCCAAAAACAAGATCATTAATATTCCATCTGCTCTGTGTATGTAAAATGATTCATCCCCATTGATAAGGGTTTTGTTGGTTATTATAAACAAAACAATAGTAGCAAGCAAAGCAAAAGGAACTTCTTTTAATGTAGTTGAAGCGTGCACTTTTATTCTTATTTTAGTAATAACTGCAGCAAGGCCAAACACTAAAAGAATATTTGTAAGGTTACTCCCAATAATATTTCCTAAAACAATTTCTCCTTCACCGTTCAAAGTAGCAATAATACTGACAAAAAACTCAGGCAATGTAGTTCCAAGAGTAACAACAGTGAGACCGATGATGAATGTTGGAACCCCTATCTTCTTAGCCAAAGAAGATGAACCATCAACAAGCCAACTTGCACCCTTAATAAGAAGAGCTAGACCAAGAATGAACATTAGATATTCAAACATATATTTTTTAGAGAATGTTCTAATTTATTAAATTTCCTATCAAAGGCCTAAGTTCTTTATTACATAGTCTTTATCAAATTCTTTTAAATCTTCATATCCCTGTCCAGTCCCAAAGTAAAGAACAGGTTTTCCAGAAACAAAGCTTATGCTTAAAGCAGCCCCTCCTTTTTCATCGACATCAGCCTTACTTAAGATAATTGCATCTATATCAATTGCACTATTAAACTTCTTAATTTGCTCTATACAATCATTCCCTGTAATGCTCTCTCCAACAAAAATTTTCATATTAGGTTTGACTACCTTAACAATTTTTTTCATCTCTTCCAGTAAGTTCTCATTGCTATGCTGCCTTCCTGCAGTATCAATCAAAACCACATCATATCCCCTGGCCTTGGCGCTTTTAACTCCATCAAACGCGACAGCAGCAGGATCTGCTCCATAATCATGTTTTATCACCTTTAACCCCAGGTTCCTTCCGTGCTCTTCTAGCTGCTGTATAGCCGCAGCTCTAAAGGTATCTGCTGCAACTAATAAACATCTAAGCTTACTTTTAGAAAGTTTATATGCAATCTTAGCTATGGCTGTTGTTTTTCCACTTCCATTAATTCCAAAAAAGATAATAGTAAACGGCCTTTCACTCTCCTTTATCCTCTTTACAAGATCTATCTTACCAAAGCTCAAAACATCTTCAACGCTTCTTTTTAAAGACTCTTTAATAGTCTCAGATATATCCACTCTTTTTATGGGTTGATCAACTAAATCCATCTTTAAGTCCTGTTTTATCTTTTCAACAACCTCGGATGCAACATTATTCTCCATCAAAACCAACTCAAGCTCCCAGAATAATTCATCAAATTGCTCTTCATTTATTTTCTTTGTTATTACCTTTTCAGTTATAGATTCAAAAAAGCTTTTTTTCTTAGGCATTAAATCTTCTACTTTTTTCTTCTCAATAACCTCTTCAACTTTAGGTTTAATTTTTTCTTTTATCGGTTCAGGTTTTTTAGCTTCTTTTTTGACTTTTTCTTCAACAACTTCTTCAATTTCCTCTATAACCTGCTCTTCAGAATCTTCCTCAGCTTTCTTAGAAAACTTGCTTATTGCATCCTTTAATTTATCTTTAAAAAATTTAAACATATTCCAAATAGTTTAAATCAATTTATTAAGTTTTGTTTTAGTAAGGTTAAATCAAAAATCTTATTAATGATTAGCATTTACCATATTTATGGAGAATACAAGAAAAAAATTAAGCATTTACTGGGATGAGCTTATATCAAAAAA